>CAIYWM010000542.1 GCA_903929895.1 uncultured Alphaproteobacteria bacterium | reverse complement strand
GTGGCGCCGGGGCGATTCTCGACGATGACGCTCTGGCCCAACGTCGCCGCCATGTCCTGGGCGAGCAGGCGGGCGATGATGTCGTTGGTGGTGCCGGGCCCGAACGGCGCGACGATGACGATGGGCTTGCCGGGCTGAAGATCCTGCGCGATGGCCGGAGCCGCTGCGGCAGCAACACTCGCCATTGCCGACGCGACGGCCGCACGCCGGGACAGTTTCATGTGCCGCATTGAGTCTCCTCCCACTGATGTCTTCTTATCGGCAGGATTTAACGGTCCCGCGTCGCGGGCCGTCAACTCGGCCGGCTATCTGCCCTTCCACTCCGGCTTCGGCTTCTTGTTCACGAACGCGTCGATGCCGGCCTGTGGATCCTCGCGCTGCAGGGCGCCGGCCATGAAGTCGGTCGCGTAGGCGTAGGCCTGTTCGACCGTCATCTCCATGTGCTTTCGGAACATCGCCTTGCCCGACGCGATCTGCTGCGGCGGCTGGGCTGCGATGTGGTCGGCCAGCGCCTTGGTCTCGCGATCGAGGTCGGCCGCCGGCACGACGCGGCTCACCAGACCGTCGCGCAGCGCCGTCGTGGCATCGACGAACTGGCCGGTGAGCAGCATATCGAGCGCGCGCTTGGGTCCGACGGTGCGGCCGACCGCCACCGAGGGGGTGCCGCAGAACAGGCCGTTGATGATGCCGGAGGTCGCGAAGGTGGCGGTGCTGGAAGCGACCGCGAGGTCGCAGGCGGCGACAAGCTGGCAGCCCGCGGCGGTGGCGACCGCCTTGACCTTGGCGATCACCGGCTGGGGCAGGCGGCCGATCGACATCATCATCGCCGAGCAGCGCGTCATCAGATCGTGGTGGACGGCATAGTCGCGGGTGGAGGCGACCTCGCGCAGGTCGTGGCCGGTGGAGAAGGCACGGTCGCCCTGCGCCTCTATCACGACGCAACGGATGTCCTTGTCCTCGGCCAGCCTGTCGAGTTCCGCCTGCAGCGCGTCTATAAGGTCGCCGGAGAGGGCGTTCATGGCTTGCGGCCGGTTGAGCGTGAGGAAGGCTACGCGGCCCTCGTCGCGGCGCAGCAGGACGGGTTCGTTGGAGGCGGCGGTCATGGCGGCAGTCTACGGGAAGAGGGCAGGTGCGTCATGCCGGTGATGTCGCCAGCCGAGTTGATGCAGTTCCTCGGCGAGCATTTCCCGCAGGCCGCCCATCTCGGGCTCGCCATCGAGCATCTCGACGACCGGACCATCCGCCTGCGCCTGCCGACACACGAGCGGCATCTGCGGCCGGGCGGCACGATCTCGGGCCCGACCCTCATGTGGCTGGTCGATTGCGGATTCTACCTGCTGATTCTGGGCCAGCTCGGACCGGTGGCCCTGGCAGTGACGACCAACCTCAACATCAATTTCATGCGGAAGCCCGAGCCGGCCGACCTGATCGGGGAGGGGCGGCTGTTGAAGCTGGGCAAGACCCTGGCGGTCGGCGACTTCACGATCTGGAGCGACGGCAAGCCGGAGCCCGTCGCGCACGCCACCGTGACATATGCCATACCGCCCAAGGCTTAAGTGGGAGGTAATATAATACCGCAAATGTAAGCCATTGATTTCATTTGGCTTATTTAGACGATTTGACAAGCCTCGCGTCTCTCTCCATAAGCGCGCGCTCATTGGAAGAAAGACTCATGCACGCCCTCACGCACTCCACTCCCAGCATCAAGACCGCCGACGT
>CAIYWM010000541.1 GCA_903929895.1 uncultured Alphaproteobacteria bacterium | reverse complement strand
GCCGCGGTCGCCCGTCATTGCAGCGGGCCACGCGCCTGGCGCTCCAGGATCGCTCAGAACTTAAAGATGTGGGCATCGGTGCCGGGAAACAAGCTGATGGGGGGGGGGGGAGAGGACCAGCGCCAGCGCGACCGCCCGTTCCACCCCTCACACCAGCCAGGCGCCGAGCGGCGATCAGGCCGAAGGCTGCCTCGCAGCGCGACAGGATCGCGTCGTAGATGCCCTTGGGAATCATATGTTGAGCCTGTTGAAGATGAAGTTGGGCAGCGCGCGCACGACGTACATGATGAGCTGCCATTTGCGCGGCAGATAGGCGCTTCTCGCGCGTCGCCCAAGGCGTCTGCGACGCCTTCGAGGTCGGCGTCCACTTCGTCCGCCTCTTCGGTCACCCGCCCGCCATAAACCGGCTTCCCCGGGGTAGCTGCCAAGCGTTGCTGTGTGTCGGCCGCCAACCGCTCATCGTAGTACGCGCGGAGGATGGAGCGAAGTTGGGGGGGGGTCACGGTGGCCACTACGCGAACGAACTCGCCGTCTAACATCGCCGCGAGGTACTCGGCCATTCGGAATCCGCGCGTACCGAGCGACAGTGAGACCTCGCCGCCCAGTCGCGCGGGCAGACGGCGACGCCAGCAATAGATACCCCGTCTCCGCGTGAGGTGGGCCACTTCGACGCGGCCGGGGCGCAAGCCGATGTGGGAGCATTGTGGGAGCGTGGAGCCCGTGAACGACCTTCCGAACAAGGCCGGAGGTCGAGCAGCGCGGTAGGATCGGGCTTCTAGATGCAGGGTGGCTGGGGGACCTGGATTCGAACCAAGACTAACCGGGTCAGAGCCAGTTGTTCTACCGTTAAACTATCCCCCAAGGACCCTGCGGACCTCGCTGGGCGCACGATTTAGCGATGACGGAACGGATTGGCAAGCGGGGCCTCGCCGCGGGCGAGATCCTCGGTTACGATCCGGCAAGGAAAGAGTTGAGAATGACCGGGGAATCCACGCCCAAGGGAGGCTGGCACAGCGGTCGATTTGCGCACACCTTCGCTGCCATCGATCTCGGCACAAATAATTGCCGGCTCCTGGTGGCAAGGGCATCGGTCGAGGGTTTTGAGGTGATCGATGCCTATTCTCGCCCCGTCAGGCTGGGCGAGGGGGTGGCGCTGAGCGGGTCGCTGTGTGGTGAGGCCATCGATCGCACGCTGCATGCGCTTGGCGTCTGCGCGGCCAAAATCGAACGCAATCACGTGACCCGCGCCCGTCACATCGCCACCGAGGCCTGTCGCCGCGCCTGCAATGGCGAGGACTTCCTCGGGTTGGTGAAGGCGCGCACAGGCCTCAGTTTCGACCTGATTCAGCCGGCCGAGGAAGCCAGGCTCGCGCTCGCGAGCTGCGAGAACCTGCTCGACCCCGATATCCCCTTCGCCCTGCTGATCGACATCGGCGGCGGCTCGACCGAGGTGAGCTGGATCAGGGTGAGGCCGCGCCCGGGCCGGCCGGGCTGCGCGACCACCGAACTGATCGGCATGACGTCGGTGCCCTGGGGTGTCGTGACGCTCACCGAATCCTGCACGCCCGGCCAGCCGCGCGAGCGGGCGCTGAGCCGGGCCTGCTACGACGACATGGTCGAGCGGATCCGGGCCGACCTGCGATCCTTCTGTGCCAGCCACCAGATTGCGCCGGCAATTGCGCGCGGCGAGGTCCAGATGATCGGCGCGTCGGGCACCGTGACGACGATCAGCGCACACCATCAGGGTCTGAAGCGCTATAATAGGACACTGGTCGACGGTTCGCGGATCGGCCGAGAGGAAATTTTGCGTATCTGTGACGAGCTTTCCACGCTGTCGGTCGACCAGCTCACCCATCTGCCCTGCATCGGCGACGACCGCGCCGATCTCGCGCTGGCGGGCGGGGCGATCCTCGAGGCGGTCTGCCGGCAATGGGCGGCGCCCGTCGTGCGCGTGGCCGATCGCGGCCTGCGCGAGGGCGTGCTCATGGAGCTGATGCGCCAGGCCGACCGCGAAGCCGACCAGCTCTGCCGCCGGAGCCACTGAG
>CAIYWM010000540.1 GCA_903929895.1 uncultured Alphaproteobacteria bacterium | reverse complement strand
GCACGGCACGATGACCCTGGTGCGCCGTTCCTGCATGGAGGAGATGGGCGGATGGGCCACCTGGTGCATCACCGAGGATACCGAACTCGGCCTGCGCCTGATGGAGAACGGCTATGGCGCGATGTACAGCCGCGAGCGCTTCGGGCACGGCCTGACGCCCGATCATTTCTCGGGCTACAAGAAGCAGCGCTTCCGCTGGGCCTATGGCGCCATGCAGATCATGAAGGCCCATGCGGGCAAGATGTTCTTCGGCGATACCAAGCTGACCTTCTGGCAGAAGTATCATTTTGTCGTCGGCTGGATGCCCTGGTTCGCCGATGCGCTGAACCTGATCTTCACCTGGGCAGGGCTGGCCTGGGTGCTGGCGGTCGTCTTGCCGCCCCTGTTCGGAATGAAGCCGGTCGGCCTGCCACCGGCTGAGTTCATCGCGCCGACCATCGGCATCTTCGTCTTCAAGCTGCTCTATTCGTTCGGCCTGTATTTCGACCGCGTGCGCTGCACCTTCCGCCAGAGCATCGGCGCCTCGCTGGCTGGCCTTGCGCTCACCTATACGGTGGGCCGGGCGGTGATCTACGGCCTGGCGACCAGCCGCCTGCCGTTCATGCGCACGCCCAAGATGGATGAGCGCGCGACGCTTGGGATGGCGCTCGGCATGGCGCGCGGCGAGGCGCTGCTGGCCGCGCTGCTGTGGATCGCGGCGGCGGTGCTGTGGTTCGGCAACGGTGTCGTCGACCCCGAGGCCCGCCTGTGGTCGCTGTTCATGATCGTGCAGTCGCTTCCCTACGTGGCCGCCGTGTACGTCTCCATGGTCAATGCCGTGGAGCAGATGCGGCATGCCGAGCCGGTGTTCGAGGCGCCGGCTCCCGCGCCTGCGACGGACCCGGCCATGCAACCCGCGCAATAGGGAGCGGCTGCTTTTTCCTGTCGACTTGGAAAGGTGTCTGTTAGCGTTCTGCCATGCCCCCGATCGAGACTCGTGACGACCTCGGCTCGCGCGCCGGCACCGCCCTGTTCCTGAAACGCTGGCTGCGCCGGCCGTTTGCGGTGGGCGCGGTCGTGCCGAGCGGCCGGCTGCTGGCCGAGGCCATGGCGCGGACCACCTTCGCCGAGATGAAGGGCCGCGAGGGCCACGTGATCGAACTGGGCGCGGGCACTGGCGAGGTCACCAAGGCGCTCCTGGCGGCGGGCATTCCCGCCGACCGTTTGGCGCTGGTCGAGCGCGATCCCGAGCTCGCTTCGTTCCTGCGGCGGCATTTCGCCGGGCCAAAGATCGTCGAGGGCGACGCCGCCAGGCTGCCGAAGATCCTGGCGGAGCAGGGGATAGGCTCGGTGTCGGCGGTCGTGTCGAGCCTGCCGCTGCTGTCGCTTCCCGCAGATGTGGTGCGCGGTATCGTGGAGGGCGTGTTCGACGCCTTGCCGCGCGGTGGCTCACTGGTCCAATTCACTTATGGCCCGGCGCAGCCGGTGCCGCGCAGCCTCTCCCAGGCGCTGCGGCTCGTCGGCTCGCGGGGCCCGCGCATCTGGCGCAACATGCCCCCTGCCGTCGTCTGGACATTCCGGAGACCCTCCGGCCCGTGAACCCGATTCCCCTGGATGAAGCCCTGCGTGCCCGGGTCATGGAGCATCTCGGACGCTTCGACCTGCGCCGCCGTGTCGATGCCGGCGGCCTCAAGCGGGCCGCGGTGGCGATCGTCATCGCCGAAGGCGACGAGCCCGGCGAGGCCGCCTTCCTGCTGACCCGGCGTACGCCGAAACTGCGGGCCCATGGCGGTCAGTGGGCCCTGCCGGGCGGGCGGGTCGATCCCGGCGAGACGATCGAGCAGACCGCGCTGCGCGAGCTGCACGAGGAGCTGGGCGTGCTGGCGTCTACCGACGATATCCTGGGGACGCTCGACGACTATCCGACCCGGTCGGGCTACCTGATCGCGCCGGTCGTGGTTTGGGCGCCCGGGGTCACGCTGACGCCCAATCCGTCTGAAGTGGCCGGCGCCTATCGGATCGGCTGCGGGGAGCTCTTCCGGGAGGGGTCGCCGGAGATTCTGGCGATCGAGGAATCCGACCGCCCGATCATCCGCCTGCCGCTGCCGGTGGCGACGGTGAATGCGCCGACGGCGGCGGTGCTGTTCCAGTTCCGGGAAGTGGCACTGGCCGGCCGCGATACGCGCGTCGACCACTACGAACAGCCGGTCTTCGCCTGGCGTTAGGCCGCGGCGCGACGCTTCAGGAAGACCGTGGTCTCCTGTTCCATGACCTGTTCGCCGCGCTGGTTGATCGTGACCTGGCGCAGTCGGGCAATGCCGCGGTCCGGCCGGGAGGTCGAGGGCCGGAGCTGGACGATGTCGGACACCACGCGCAGCGTGTCGCCGGGGCGGACGGGACGGGGAAACTGGACCTCGCCGATGCCGGGAGAACCCAGGCTGCAGGCTCGGAAGATGCCGAGGTCGAGCCACAGGCGCAGCGTCGCCGCCATCGTGTGGAGACCGGAGGCGATCAGCCCGCCGAACGTCCACTTCGAGGCGAACGCGGGGTCGGTGTGAAAGGGCTGCGGGTCCCACTGGCGGGCGAAGTCGATGATGGCGGCCTCGGTGATCGTCATGCCGCCACTCGTGAAGCGGTCGCCGACCTTGAAATCCTCGAAGAAGCGATCGGTCAAAGGACCAGCTCCATGTAGACGGTGCCGGGCACCGGACTGGGGTAATAGGGTGCGATCTCGGTGAAGCCCATCGTCCGATAGAGCCTGATCGCCGCCTCCATTTGGGGGCCGATTGTGTCCAGCCTGAGACGTCGATGACCGCAGGCGCGCGCCGCCTCGACGATGCGAAAGGCGAGATCTCGCCCGATCGAAATTCCGGCCTCGGTACGCTCCCCGCGGAAGCCCGGCCTGACATAAAGCCGCTTCATCTCCCCGATGCCCGTCTCCAGTTGCCGAAGCGCCACGATGCCGGCCGGTTCGCCGTCGACCCGTGCGAGCAACAGGGCCCCGCCGGGAGGGCCATACTTTGCGCGGAGGTCGCCAACTTCCGCCTCGAAGTCCTGATAGTCGAGGGAGAAGCCAAGCGATCCTGCATATTCCCGGACCAGTTCGGCGATGGCGTTGAAGTCCGCCGTATCGCGCGGCGGAGCTATATGGATCCTGCGTGTCATGCGGTCATTTTCCGGGGCATGTGGTACCGTGTCACTCGAAACGAACTGGGAGGCTCCACAAATGAATCCGACGCGTCGCCATGTCATGGCGCTCGCTGGCGCGGCGGGCGCAACGCTTGCCGCACCGGCCATCGCGCAATCCGCGTGGCCCAACAAGCCAGTGCGCTTCGTCGTGCCCTTCCCGCCCGGACAGGCCGCTGATATTTTCGCGCGACTGATGGCCGAAAAGCTGTCGGAGAAGTGGAAGCAGCAGGTCATCGTCGAGAACAAGGCCGGCGGTAGCGGTATCCCGGCCACCGAGTACGGCAAGATGGCGGCACCGGACGGCTATACGCTGATGGTCGTGTCGAGCGGTACGTTCGGCGTCAATCCCAGCCTGTACCCCGATCTGCCCTACAAGCCGCTGACCGACTTCCTGCCGATCTCCAACATCTTCCTGGTGCCGCTCGTGATTGTTGCGCATCCGAGCCTGCCGGTGAACACGCTGGCCGAGCTGATCGCGCTCGCCAAGAAGGAGCCGGGCCAGCTCTCCTATGCCTCGGCAGGGCCCGGCACCTCTCAGCATCTCAGCATGGAGCTGTTCAAGCTCAAGGCAGGGGTCGACATCGTGCACATTCCCTACAAGGGCAGCGGCCCGGCGATGGCCGACCTGCTCGGGGGGCACGTCAAGCTGATGATGGACAGCACCGCATCCGCGCTAAATCACATCAAGGATGGGCGCATAAAGGCGATTGCCGTCACGACGTCGCGTCCCGCACCGCCGCCGCTCGACAAGATACCGCTGATCGCCGCGACCATTCCGGGCTTCAACGCGGCCGGCTGGTCGGGCCTCGCGGCGCCGGCGCGCACGCCGCTGGAGATCGTGGCCAAGGTCAGCCGGGACATGCAGACGCTGCTGAACGACGATGCCGTGATCAAGCAGATCGAGCAGCGCGCCGCCCTGCCGGCACCCGGGACGCCCATCCAGTTCGCCGAGTTCATCAAGAACGAGATCGACACCTGGGGCGCGGTGGTCAAGGCCACCGGCACCAAGCCCGGGACCTAGAGTCCCGCGGCTCGCAGGCCGTAGATCAGGCCGACGACCAGGAGGCCGACGAAGATGGTTTCGGTGATCAGCAGCATCACCGGACCCATGCCAATGCGCACAAGCGCCAGCAAGGACGTCTTCATGCCCAGCGCCGCGATGGCGGTGATGATCAGGAAGGCGGAGACCTGGCCGACCGCGTCCCGCACCGCGGCGGGAATGACGCCCAGCGAGTTCAGCGCAGCGAGCGCCAGGAAGCCGAACAGGAAGACCGGCGGTGTCGGTCGCGCCCCGCTCTGCGGGCCACCACTTCTCGCGATCCACCAGGCGATGCCGGCGATCGCGGGCAGCAGGGCCGCCACGCGCAGCAGCTTGGTAATGACCGCGTCGCTCAGCACCTGCGGTCCCATCGTCTGGCCCGCGCCCGCGACCTGTGCCACGTCGTGGATTGCGCCGCCCAGGAACACGCCCATCTCGAACAGCGAGAAGCCCAGCACCTCACGCAGGGTGGGGTAGATCACCATCACCACCGTGCTGAGGAAGTTGACGCCCATCACGGTGAAGGCGAGGTCACGGTCCGAATTGTCGTGCTTGGGCAGCACGGCCGACGCGGCCATCGCCGCGGCCGCGCCGCAGACGCCAGTGGCGCAGCCGGTCAGCAGGCCGAAATTCTGGCTGAGGCCGAACAGGCGCGCCGCCCAGGCGCCGAACACGATGGTGCAGCCGACGGCGGCAACGGCCACGACGATCGGCAGCGCGCCGCCCTCGACGAGATTGCCGAGGGTCAGGCGCGCGCCCAGCAGGGCGACGCCGATCCGCAGGAGCGTGCGGCCGGCGAACTCGAGGCCGGGTTTCAGTGCCGGCCTGGCCGACAGCGGCTGCAGGGCCATGCCGATGACCAGCGTCAGGATCAGCGGCGGCACCCAGACCGCGCCGAAACGCAGCAGACTCCTCGTGTCGGCGTAGTAGGCGACGGCCGCGATGACGGCGCACAGGGCGATGCCCGGTGCCGAGCGGCGGAGATTGTCGGGAGCCCAGAGCTTGGCGAGGTCGGTCGCGACGGCGCTGTTACGCATCGAGCACGGCCACGAGCTGGCCTTCGCCGATGGCCTCGCCTTCACTGACCTTGAGTTCCTTGATAACGCCCGCCTTGGGCGACAGGACGGGAATTTCCATCTTCATCGATTCGAGGATCATGATCTCGCCCTCGGCCTCGATCCGATCTCCCGCCTTGACCTGGATCTTCCACACATTGCCGGCGATTTCCGACTTCACATTGACGACGGCCATGCCCCAGGTATCTCCCGTTCAGCTTTGTCCCGACTTTTCGGCCAGCGTGCGCGCGAGTGCAAGCGCAGAGCCTCCCACCCTTGCGCCGAGCCGGTATGCGGTTGTGTTGGCATCGGAAATCGTTCCGTCCTGCAAGGTGGAGCGGCCGTCGCCGATGCGTGCCGACTGCGCAGCGACTGCGATGGCGGCGATGCCCTCCTTGTCGAGTTCGGGCAGGGCCAGCACGCCGCCGCGATCGGCGCCGAAGCCCGCGTCGTTGAACATCAGCAGCAGCGGCCGGAACGGCGCCGTCGCCTTCCAGGAGTTGAGTGCACCGTGGCTGCCGGTCGCGACGATGCGACCACGATCCTCGGGCACCAGAAGCGTCGCCGAATCGGCGCAGACGGCGCCGTCGATCTCATGCCGGCTTTCGCCCTTGGCGGGCGGCATCGCGTGCGGCCACGGCGCCTGCTCCAGCAGCTCCGCGGCCGTGTGGGCCGGCATTCCGGGCACCACACCGCAGGCCGTGGCGAGCCCATTGGCCCGGCTGATGATGCCGCGGGCCCGCAGGTCGGCACCATCGCCGATGCGGGCGCTTGCCGTGGCCACGGCCGCCATCGCCATGCCGAGACTGTCGGCATAGGCCAGGCCGCCGACCCCGGCCTCGTCCTTGCCGATGCCGGCATCGTGGTGGATCGCGGCACGGCAGCCGAACTTTGCCGACATGTAGGCGGCATAGACGGCGGCGTGGCTGCCGCCGATGACCACCGCGCCGTCCGCTTCGGGCGGCAGCTTGGTCACGCTATCGAACACGAGGATGGCAACGGACATCGCGTAACCCTAGCGGGGAGGCTATACGTCGGCCATGACTCAGCCGGTGGACAACAAGGTCACGATCCTCGTCCTGCAGCATCCGCAGGAGCAGGATCGCGTGCTGGGCACGGCCGGTCTGCTGGCCGGATCGCTGGCCAACGCCAAGGTGGTTGTGGGCCTATCGTGGCGCAACCTCACCCACGCCTTGGGCGCGCCGGCCGAGCCGCGCGACTGGGGCGTACTCTATCTCGGCTCGACCCAGACCAAGGGCCAGGCGGCGCCGCTGGTCGCCATCGATGGCAAGGGCCAGCCGCTGGCCGACCAGGAGGCAGCCCGCGCAGGTCTCAAGGGGCTGATCGCGCTTGATGGCAACTGGGCGCAGGCCAAGGCGCTGTGGTGGCGCAATGCGTGGCTGACCAAGCTGCGCCGCTTCGTCGTGGTGCCGGATGGACCGTCGCTCTACGGCGACCTGCGGCGCGAAGCACGCCCCGATGCCGTCTCGACCCTGGAAGCGGTGGCGCTGGCGCTGCAGGTCCTCGAAGGCGATGTTGCAGTGCGGGAGAAACTCCTCGTGCCGTTTCGCGCCCTGCTGGCGAAGGCGCGGCGCGAGGGTGTTCGCGATTCCAAACGGGATCGTCGCGTCCGGCGTTAGCCGCCCCTATACTTTGCGCCATGCTCGACCAGCCGGCGGCCCAAATTCCCGTCTCCCAGCGGACCAATCCGGAACGCTCCTTCACCGAGGAAGTCCGCGCGCTGCGGCTGGGCGACGGCGAGATCTTCCGGGGCGAGGGGATCCTCGCCGTCACCAAGGCGATCCTGCAATCCGGTGTCGCCTATGTCGGCGGCTACCAGGGCGCGCCGGTCTCGCATCTGGTCGACGTGCTGGTCGAATCGCAGGACCTGCTGGACGAGCTGGGGGTCCATCTCGAGACCTGCACCAACGAGTCCTCGGCGGCAGCGCTGCTTGGCGCTTCGATCAACTATCCGATGCGCGGCTGCGTCACCTGGAAGTCGATCGTGGGCACCAACGTGGCCGCCGATGCGCTGTCTAATCTCGCCTCGCCGGGGGTGATCGGCGGCGCGCTGATCGTGGTCGGCGAGGATTACGGCGAGGGCGCCTCGGTCATCCAGGAACGCACCCAGGCCTATGCGCTGAAGTCGTCGGTCTGGCTGATGGATCCGCGGCCGTCGCTGCCAACCATCGTGCGCTGCACGGAAAAGGCGTTCGAGCTTTCGGAGGCGACCAACACGCCGGTGATGATGGAGCTGCGCATCCGCGCCTGCCATGTCACGGGCGAGTTCGTGGCCAGGGACAATGTGCCGCCCGCCATCTCGCGCAATCATCGTCTGGCCGAGCCCGCGGCGCATAACTACGACCGCATCTCGCATCCACCGTCGACCTATGCGCATGAGAAGCTCAAGGTCGAGGTCCGCCAGCCCGCCGCCGAACGCTTCATCGTCGAGCATGGGCTGAACGAACATCTGCCGGGCGAGCGGTCCGATCTCGGCATCATCGTGCAGGGCGGCATCACCAACGTGCTGGTGCGCGGCCTCGACCGGCTGGAGGT
Source organism: uncultured Alphaproteobacteria bacterium (assembly GCA_903929895.1). GTDB lineage: Bacteria > Pseudomonadota > Alphaproteobacteria > Reyranellales > Reyranellaceae > Reyranella. Next base: position 1,297 of record CAIYWM010000540.1, on the reverse strand, counting down.
CGAGGGCAAGATTCCGACTCTGGTGCTGAACGTCACACACCCGCTGGCGCCCGACCAGATCGCCGACTTCTGCAGGGGCAAGCGCGCCGTGCTGGTCGTCGAGGAGGGGGCGCCCGACTATATTGAACAGGCGATCCACGTCCTGCTGCGCAAGCGCGACATCGACACCAAGATCTACGGCAAGGACGTGCTGCCGATGGCCGGCGAGTACACCGCCGAGGTGGTGACCGAGGGCCTGCTGAAGTTCTTCGCGCAGTCGGCCAACGACATCGACCTGAGCGGCCCGCGCGAGCGCTTCGAAGCGGCCCGTGCCGGCCGCGCCGAGGCGCAGCGGCTGCTGGGTGGGCCGTTGCCGCTGCGTCCGCCGGGCTTCTGTGTGGGTTGCCCCGAGCGGCCGGTCTTCTCTGCCATCAAGCTGCTCGAACGCGAGGTCGGCAAGGTCCACATTTCGAGCGACATCGGCTGCCATTCCTTCGCGACCCTGGCGCCGTTCAATCTCGGCAACTCCATCCTGGGCTTCGGCATGTCGCTGGCCGCCGCCGGCGCCGTGGCCCCGGTGATGCAGAAGCGCACGATCTCGGTGATGGGCGATGGCGGCTTCTGGCACAACGGGCTGCTGAGCGGCGTCGCCTCGACGATGGTCAATCGAGGCGACCGCGTGCTGGTCATCATGCAGAATGGCTACACCTCGGCCACCGGCGCGCAGTTCATTCCCAACACGTCGGGCAATCGCCGCGACGGCGAGACGACGTCGGACATCGCCGCCACCCTGAAGGCGATGGGTGTCGGCTGGCTGCGCACCATCCGCACCTACAATGTCGGCACCATGCTCAAGACCCTGCGTGAGGCGATGAGCACCGACCACAAGGGGCTCAAGGTCATCGTAGCCGACGGCGAATGCCAGCTCGCCCGCCAGCGCCGCATCCGCCCGCAGATCGCCGCGCAACTGAAGCGCGGCGAGCGGGTCGTGCGCACGCGCTACGGCGTCGACGACGAGGTCTGTACCGGCGACCACTCCTGCATCCGTCTCTCCGGCTGCCCGTCGCTGGTGGTGAAGCCCAGCCCCGATCCGCTGCGCAGCGATCCCGTGGCGAGCGTCAACAACGGCTGCGTGGGCTGCGGCCTGTGCGGCGAGGTGGCGGACGCCGCCGTGCTCTGCCCGTCCTTCTACAAGGCCGACATCGTCCAGAATGCGACCTGGTGGGATCGGCTGAAGTGGAAGGTCCGTTCGAAGGTGATCGGAGCTATGGCATGTTGAGCGCTGGGGGCGCGCCACTCCCGTGGCGCGAACTTCTTG
>CAIYWM010000539.1 GCA_903929895.1 uncultured Alphaproteobacteria bacterium | reverse complement strand
TGAAGGCCAGCACGTCCCGCCAATGCCCGTCGGGCATGAACGTCGCCGCGACGGCAGCAGCATCCTGCGCCTGAAGCGCTGCCCCGAACGAATCGAGCCAGCGCGCGGCGATCTCTCCGGCCTCGTCCGGGACTTCGGCAAACTGTACGGACATCAAAACTACTCCCGAAGAAAATCACTCGAGCTTCACGCCCGAGGCCTTGACCGCGGGCTCCCAGAGCTTGCGGTCCTCGGCCAGGAACTGGTCGAACCCGGCACGGCCGGGCGGTGGCATGTCGAGGCCGAGATCGTCGTTCCAGCGCTTCTGGATGTCGGCCGACTTCAACGCCTCGGCGATCGCGGCCTCGAGCCGGGCGAGGATCGGCTCCGGCGTACCGGCCGGCGCGCCGATCCCGTACCACGAGGTGGCGACATAGCCCGGCACGGTCTCGCCGATGGCCGGGATGTCGGGCGCCGCCTTGGAGCGCTGGGCCGAAGTGACGCCCAGACCCTTGAGCTTACCGGCGCGGACCTGCGGCAGCATGGACGGCATGTTGGCGAACATCATGTTCACGATGCCGGCCATCAGGTCGGAATAGACCGGCCCGGCGCCCTTGTAGGGGACATGGATGATGTCGACGTCGGCCATCTTCTTGAACAGCTCGCCGCTGAGATGCAGCGACGTGCCGGGGCCCGACGAGGCAAAGGCATACTTGCCCGGCTCCTTCTTGCAGAGCGCGATCAGCTCCGCGACGTTGTTGGCCGGCAGCGACGGCGTCACGCCCAGCAGGTTGGCGAGGATGGCCACGCGCGAGACCGCCACGATGTCCTTGTCCGGATTGTAGGGCAGCCTCGTGTAGAGCATCGGGTTCAGCGTATGGCTGGCCACCGAGATCAGGCCGATCGTGTAGCCGTCGGGCGCCGCCCGCGCGAGTTCGACCGTGCCGATGTTGCCGCCCGCCCCGCCCTTGTTGTCGACCACGAAGGTCTGGCCGAGGCTCTTAGAAAGCTGGTCGCACATCAGCCGGCTGACCGTGTCGGTGCCGCCGCCGGGCGCGAAGGGACAGATGAACTTCACCGTCTTGTTGGGCCAGGTCCCCTGGCCCAGCGCGACGGCGGGAACGATCGAAGGCGCGGCGAGAGCCCCGATCAGCAGGCTACGTCTCTTCATGGCATTTCCCCGAAATTCTGCTTTTTTGCTTTTCAGACACTCCAGCGTAACGTCGCTGGGTAATCTGTCCAGATGACAGAGCCACAGAGCGTCCAGGGCTATATCGATCAGACCCCGTCCTGGCCCGACGGGACCCCCACCCCCAGCGTACCGATGACCCAGATGCAATGGCGCATCTGGACCCTCGCCACGGCGGGCAAGTTCTTCGAAGGCCTGGTCGTTTTCATGACCGGCGTCGCCCTGCCGCTGATCGTCGAGGAGTTCGGCCTCTCGCCCGTCGGCAAGGGCATCGTCGGCGCCGCGACCCTGGCGGGCATCATGGTCGGCGCCGTGGCGCTGGGCGGCCTGGCCGACGTCTACGGCCGGCGCCGCATGTTCGTGATCGAGATGCTGGTCTTCGTCATCTTCCTGGCCGGCCTGACCATCGCACCGAATTTCGCCTGGCTGGTCTTCTTCCTGTTCGG
>CAIYWM010000538.1 GCA_903929895.1 uncultured Alphaproteobacteria bacterium | reverse complement strand
GCCCGTGAACGGCATGTTGACCACTTCGATCTGATCGCCGCGGTCGGCGCTATAGCCCACGGCCGTATTCACCAGCGAGCGGATCTTATCGAGCGTCTCGTCGGGTAGCGGTTCGTAGGTGCGCGTTTTTTCCTCGTTGTTGATGTTGTAGTTGCCGTCCACCAGCACCGCGACCGACAGGCGCTTCAAGGTGCCTGATTCGCGTACCTGGTTACGTGTGGTCTTGGAAATCTCGTAGTTGATCGTTTCTTCGCTGCGGTTTTCGTTGGTGGTCATGCGCGCCGCGCCGCCGGTATTGTCGTTCGGCAGCTGATTTGCCACCGTGACGTCAGGCGGATCGTTTTCCTGCTGCTGGTTGGTCTCGGTCACCGTGACTTGCGAGCGCGGCACCTGCTGATCGGGGTTGAAGATTTCCTCGGCGGTGACGACTTTGTCGAATTCCATTTCGGCGCGCACTTCGGCGCGCACCTTGCCAGGGCCGAGCGAGCTTTCCACCAGCGAGATCACGGACTGCGCCAGGCGCCGCTCCATGTTCTTTACGGCTTCATCCTGCTGCGAGGCGATCATCGCGTCGTCATTTTCAAACGAGCGCGACAGCAGCGTGCCGCGTTCGTCGACGATTGAAATGTTGGAGGGTTTGAGTTTCGGCACGGCCGCGGCAATCAGGTGCTGCACAGCATTCACCTGGTTCTCGGCCAGGCGCCCCGAGCTCATCTTGATGTAAACAGACGCTGTGGGTTCCTGCGTCTCGCGCGTGAACATTTCGCGCGTCGGCAGAACAAGGTGCACGCGGGTGTTCTGCACGCCTTCGATGGATTTGATGGTGCGCGCCAGCTCGCCTTCAAGCGCGCGCACGAGATTGACGTTCTGGATGAAGTTGGTCGCGCCCAGCGCGTCCATATTGTCGAATACTTCGTAGCCCATGGACGCGCCCGAGGGCAGGCCCAGTTCGGCCATCTGCATACGCACCGCGGTCACCTGTTCGCCGGCGATCAGGATTTCGGCGTTGTTGTTGGCGGTGGTGAAAGGAATCCCTGAAAGTTCGAGCTGTTTGACGATTTCCCGCGAGTCGGACGCCGACAGATCGCCGTACAGCGTTGTCATGGGCGAGCCCGAGAAGCGCGTGGCGAAGAAGATGATAAACGCGATCAGGCCGACGGCGACCCCGGCCATGGCGGCAAGGCGCGCGGGTCCCAGATTCTTCATTTGCTGGACGAAGGGGTTCACAGGTCTCGTTCCTCTTGGCCGTTATCGGTGCGGCAAAATGGGCATTAACCTGGGTGTTCTGGCTCTGGACGGCGGATTTTTAGGCAGTCTCACCCCGGTCCGCGACGGTATCGCAGGCCGCGTGAAGAACAGGTTAACGATGGGAAATTTTTGCCGGGTTGCCTGTTCCTTGAGCGTTCCGGTCAAAGGCCTATTAGAGTAACCCTGTCCGCATGAAGAATTCCTCAGCCTCCGCCGCGACTGCCGAGCCCGCGCGCCTTTCCAGCGTGGTGGTGGAACTGTCGGCGGCCATTGCCGCGGTGACCGACGAATCCCCCAAGATTCTGGTGGTGCAGCCGCCCGACACCGCCGCCCGCGCCGGCCTGCCCTGTGGGCCGTTTGACCCGACCGGCCATCGCACGCTCGAGGAGGGGTTGCGCACCTCCGTCAACCAGCAGACCGGCCTGGCCCTCGGATACGTCGAGCAGCTCTACACATTCGGAAACCAGTTCCGCGACCCCGAGGAACGCGCCGGCGGCCCGCGCCCGGTGTCGGTCGGCTATCTCGCCCTCGTGCGCCAGACCGAGGTCAAGAGTTCGGCCAAGGCCGATTGGGTCGACTGGTACCGCCATTTCCCCTGGGAAGACGCCCGCAAGGGCACCCCGACGATCCTGGGCTCGGTGATTTTGCCGCGCCTGACCACCTGGCGCGAGGATGCCAAGGGGCCGGAACGCCTGCGCCGGCGCGACCGGCTCGCCCTCGCGTTTGGCCTTGAAGGGGCGGCCTGGGATAACGAGCGGGTGCTCGACCGTTACGAGCTTCTCTATGAAGCGGGCCTTGTGTTTGAAGCCAGTTTCGACAGCGGCCAGAAGGTCGAGCCGAACGTCGTAGCCGCGCAGATGGTGACCGGCGCCGCGCTCACGAAGGACCACCGGCGGATCCTGGCCACGGCTCTTGGCCGCCTGCGCGCCAAGATCAAATACCGTCCCGTGATCTTCGAACTCATGCCGCCGACCTTCACGCTGTTCCAGCTGCAGCGGGCGGTCGAGGCGCTGGCCGGCGGTCCGCTGCATAAGCAGAACTTCCGCCGTCTTGTGGCCAACGAAGGCCTCGTCGAGCCCACCGGCCACGTCTCGGCG
>CAIYWM010000537.1 GCA_903929895.1 uncultured Alphaproteobacteria bacterium | reverse complement strand
CGATCGGGCTGGTCGAGGAGGGCGACGAGATCGTGGCCGATCTCAACATCAACGAACTGAACTGCACCCAGCTCGCGGATCCCGCGACCTTAGCCAAGCGCAAGGCGGCCTGGGACAAGGTGGTGGCGGCCAACGGCGGTCTCCATCCGAACTGCGGCACGGCCGATACGCGTCTTCTCCATCGTGCCCGCACCAGCGCCGTGCCGGCGACGCGCGGCGGCGGCCTGCATCCCAACCGCGAGGTCTGGGTGCGTGCGCCGCGCAAGGCCGAGCGCCAGGACTTCAAGCTGCGCAACAAGCACCGCCCGGCGTTCGACAAGAGCTTCTGACAGGTGCTTTGAAAATAGACCCGTCGTCTCCGCTTCGCCTCGCTACGCGAGGGTCCGGTCGAGACGACGGGATTTTTGTGTCGGCGCCCTAATCGCCCTCGACGCCGTAGGCCGCCTTGGCCGCTTTCTGGCTGACAAGGCCCAGCCTTACGTCGCGTTTGACGGCGTCGGGATCGCGCTTCGCCGGATCGCCGTAGCCGCCGCCACCGGGCATCTCGACCACCAGGCGCTCGCCGGCCGGGATCGTCTGGAAGCCCTTGGCCTTCAGCTCCTGACCTGAGGCCAGCGACAGGCGGCCGTTGCCGCCGGGCTTGCCGCCGTCGCGACCGCGCGCGGGATACTTCACGCGTTCGAAGGTGGCGAAGATGCCGAACGGAGCGCCTTCGCGGTGCTCGACCTCCATCACCTGGCCGAGGCCGCCGCGCTGCGTACCGGGGCCGCCGGAATCCTGGCGGTATTCCTTCTTCCAGATGACCACGGGCGCGATGGTCTCGGTGATTTCGACCGGCACGTTGCGCACGCCGGACGGGAAGGGCGTCGCCGACAGCCCGTCGAGCGCCGGGCGCGCACCCGCGCCGCCGGAATGGAAGGTCGTCACCATGAAGGGACGGCTGTTGCCGATCGTTCCCGTCATGCCATGTCCGGCACCGAGCTTCAGGTTCCAAAGATTGGAGGTGCCTTCGGCGGGAACCTGCCCCGGGATGACTTGATGCAGCGCGTCGAAGCAGACGTCGGGTAGCATGTGGCCGATCGTGCTGCGTGCATTCACCGCCGCGGGGTGGAGCGCGTTGACGATGGTATTCTCGGGCGCTGTGACGAGGATCGAGTCGAGCGTCCCGGCATTGTTCGGAATGGTCGGCGCCACGATGCACTTGATGCCGAAGGCCGTATAAGCCTCAGTGTAGCACATCGGCGAATTGATGCCGTAGATCGACGAGCCCGAGGTGCCGGCATAGTCGACGGCGATATGATCGGCATGGATGGTGACGGCGGCGTGGAGGTCGATCGGCGCGTCGTAGCCGTCGATCCGCATATGGCCCTTCCAGGTGCCGCGCGGCAGCTTCGAGATGGCCGCGATCATGCCGGCGCGGCTCTTCTCGATGATGTGCGTGCCCAGCTCGTCGAGATTGTCGATGCCGTGTTCGGCCATCATGTCGGACAGCCGCTTCTCGCCGATGCCGTTGCAGCCGATCAGCGCGTGGATGTCGCCCTCGACCTGCACCGGCTCGCGCACATTGGCGCGCACGATGCGCATCACGCTCTCGTCGATCACGCCCTGGCGCATCAGCGGCAGCAGCGGCAGGAACAGCCCCTCGTGGAAGACCTGCCGCCCGTCGGGCGATTGGCCGAGGCCGCCGATGTCGACCACGTGCGTGGTGCAGGAGAACAGCGCCACCAGCTTGCCGTTGTGGAAGGCGGGCGAGGTGACGACGATGTCGTAGAGATGGCCGGTGCCCTTCCACGGATCGTTGGTGACGTAGGCATCCCCCGGCTTCATCGTCTCGACCGGGAACTCGCGGATGAAATGGATGACGCTGCGCGCCATCGAGTTCACGTGGCCCGGCGTGCCGGTCACGGCCTGCGCCAGCATGCGGCCCTCGAGGTCGAACACACCGGCCGAGATGTCGCCGGCCTCGCGCGCGCTGGTCGAGAAGGCGGTGCGCACCAGGGCGCGGGCCTGCTCCTCGACGACCGACAGCAGGCGGTTCCACATGACTTGCAGGCGAATGTCCGCTGGCGTGCTCATGCGCGGTCCTCCAGGACGATCTGGCTCACGGAATTGATGCGGGCGGT
>CAIYWM010000536.1 GCA_903929895.1 uncultured Alphaproteobacteria bacterium | reverse complement strand
CTGATGCTGCGGCCGGGCGCGGAGCGCGTCGCAGCGCTTGGCGGCCTGCACAAGTTCATGAACTGGCCGGGCCCGATCCTGACCGATTCCGGCGGCTTCCAGGTGATGTCGCTCAAGGAGCTGCGCAAGCTCGATCCCGACGGCGTCACCTTCCGCTCGCCCAAGGACGGATCGCAGCATCGGCTGACCCCCGAAAGCTCGATCGGCATCCAGCGCCTGCTCGACGCCGACATCACCATGTCGTTCGACGAATGCACGAGCTGGCCAGTCGAGGAGCCGGAAGCCGCCTTCTCGATGCGGCTCTCCATGAAGTGGGCCGAGCGTGGCCGCAGGGCCTTCGTCGATCGCCCGGGCTACGGCCTGTTCGGCATCGTCCAGGGCAGCACCTTTCCCGAGCTGCGCGCGGAAAGCGCCAAGGCGCTGATCGACATCGGCTTCGACGGCTACGCAGTCGGCGGCCTCGCCGTGGGCGAAGGCCAGGAGCTGATGTTCTCAACGCTCGACTACACGGTACCGATGCTGCCGCCCGACCGGCCGCGCTACCTGATGGGCGTCGGCCGCCCCGGCGACATCGTGGGCGCGGTGAAGCGCGGCATCGACATGTTCGACTGCGTGATGCCTACGCGCGCAGGCCGCACGGCGCAGGCCTTCACGCGGCGCGGCGAGCTCAACATGCGCAACGCCCGCCACCGCGACGATCCGCGTCCGATCGACGAGCAGTGCGGCTGCCCCGCCTGCAGGCACCACAGCCGGGCCTATCTGCATCACCTGATCCGCGCCGACGAGATCCTGGGCGCGATGCTGCTCACCTGGCACAATCTCCACTACTATCAGGACGTGATGCGCGGGCTGCGCGGCGCCATCGAGAGCAAGAGCCTGGACTCCTGGATCGCCTCGTTCGAGAGCGACCAGGCGCTGGGCGACATCCCACCCCTGTAGCGGAGCGCACCGATGCCGAACGAGGCCCTGATCGTCGTCGACGTGCAGAACGATTTCTGCGAGGCCGGTGCATTGGCCGTGGCCGGCGCCCACGCCATCGTCCCGCTGGTCAATCGCCTGATCGCCCGCCACGACCATGTCGTGCTGACGCAGGACTGGCATCCGCCGGGCCATGCCTCCTTCGCGAGCTCGTGGCAGGACGCGGAGCCCTTCACCACGGTGCAGTTCCCCTACGGACCGCAGGTCCTGTGGCCGGACCATTGCGTGCAGGGCACGCCGGGCGCTGCGTTCCATCCCGACCTGGAGGTCACCAAGGCGCAGATGATCGTGCGCAAGGGCTTCCACACCGGCATCGATTCCTATTCCGCGTTCCGCGAGAACGACCGCATGACGCGCACCGGCCTCGACGGCTACCTGAAGGCGCGCGGCTTCACGAAACTGATCTTCTGCGGGCTGGCCCTCGACTACTGCGTCGCCTGGTCAGCCATCGACGCGCGCCAGGCGGGCTTCGACGTCGCCGTGGTGGTCGAGGCAACCGCCGCCATCGACCTCGACGACAGCCGCAAACGCATGATGAGCGACATGCGCCGCGCCGGGATCAATCTGAACGCGACGGCGTAGCGATCCCCGACTGCGCCCTCATGCCATCCTGAGGTGGTGTGATTGTGGATGAAGGGCGGCTTGAGTGGCTGCTCTCCAAGAGGGAACTAATGCGGGGTCACTGCGAGGTGCCCCAAGGGCCCACTTATAGAGGAGAGCAGCCATGGAGAGCGTAGCTGGTCTGGACG
>CAIYWM010000535.1 GCA_903929895.1 uncultured Alphaproteobacteria bacterium | reverse complement strand
GCAGGCCGGCATTGGGATAGATGCACAGCATGCTGTCGACCTGCGGGTTCAGCGCCTGCACGTAGGGATGAAGCTCGGTGGCGCCGAAGCTGCAGTTCAGCCCCATGGTGATCGGCCTGGCGTGCCGCACGGAATGCCAGAACGCCTCGACCGTCTGGCCCGAGAGGTTACGGCCCGCCAGGTCGGTGAGCGTCATCGACACCATCACCGGAAGGACCTCGCCGCGCGCCTCGCCCGCCTCGTCGACGGCGACCAGGGCGGCCTTGGCGTTCAGCGTGTCGAACACCGTCTCGACCAGGATGAAGTCGACGCCGCCATCGAGCAGCCCGTCGATCTGCTCGCGGTACATATCCTTCACCTCGTCGAAGGTGACGGCGCGAAACCCGGGATCGCTGACCTTGGGCGACACCGACAGAGTCTTGTTGGTCGGCCCCAGCGCGCCCGCGACGAAGCGCGGCTTGGCAGGATCGCGCGCCGTGGCGGCGTCGGCGCAGGCGCGCGTCAGCTTCGCCGCGGCGATGTTGATCTCGCGTGCCATGCCGGTGATGCCGTAGTCGGACAGGCTGATCGAGTTCGAGTTGAAGGTGTTGGTCGCCACGATGTCGGCGCCGGCGTCGAGATAGGCGTTGCAGATCTCGCCCACCACGTCGGGACGCGTCAGGTTCAGGAGATCGTTGTTGCCCTTCTGGTCGTGGTTGAAGGTGCGGCCGCCGCGGAAGCCTTCCTCGTCGAGCTTGTAGCTCTGGATCATCGAGCCATAGGGCCCATCCTTGATCAGGATTCGCTCGGCGCCGATGGCGCGGAGTTGGTCCGCCTTCTCTTCGCGGGTCACTTGGGGCGCACTCCCAGCAGGTGGCAGATCGCAAAGGTGAGATCGGCCCGGTTCAGCGTATAGAAATGGAACTGCTCCACGCCCTCGTCGCGCAGGCGGCGGCAGAGGTCGCCGGCCACGGTCGCGGCGATCATGCGGCGCGTCTCGAGATCGTCGTCGAGTCCGTCGAACATGTTGCAGAACCACGGCGGCACCTTCGAGCCACAGAGGCCGGCGATGCGGTTGACGGCCTGGAAGTTCGACACCGGCATGATGCCCGGCACGATCGGGACGTTGATGCCCGCTGCTGCCGCGCGGTCGCGGAAACGCAGGAAATCGTCGGCCTCGAAGAAGAACTGCGTGATGCAGCGGTCGGCGCCGGCATCGACCTTGGCCTTCAGGTTCTCGAGATCCGCCTTCTCGTCGGCCGAGGCCGGATGCTTCTCGGGATAGCCCGCGACGCTGATCTGGAAGTCGCCGATCTTCTTCAGGCCGGTGACCAGCGCCGCCGCATTGGCATAGCCACCCGGATGCGGCGTGTACTGGCCGCCCATGCCGCCCGGCGGATCGCCGCGCAGGGCCACGATGTGGCGGATGCCGGCATCCCAGTAGGCGCGCGCGATGTCGTCGATCTCACCTTGCGTGGCGGCGACGCACGTGAGGTGCGCGGCGGCATCGATGCCGGTCTCGCTCTTGAGACGCGCGACGGTGTCGTGGGTGCGCTGGCGCGTCGAGCCGCCGGCGCCATAGGTCACCGAGAAGAACGAGGGATGGAGCGGGGTCAGGCGCTTCACCGTCTCCCACAACGTCTGCTCGGCGGCGTCGGTGCGCGGCGGCGAGAACTCGAACGATACGGCGAGCCGCTGCGGCGCGCGGGCGGGAAATTCGGTCGCGCTCCCCGTGGAACTCAGGGGACTGCCGATCGGACCGGTATCGGGGCTCATCGTGATTCTCCATGGGCGGAAACGGCGGCAGGCCGCAGGGTGGCGCGGGCCGGCAGCTCGCGCTCGCCGCGCCAGATGCCCGTCATCAGGCGGCGGCCGGGAAAGTGGATGGGTTCGAGTGGATTGAGACCGGCGCTGCGCAGCCAGCCCTGCACCTGGTTGTCGGCGAAACCCAGATGCACATGCGCGTGCTCGCGCTTCAGCTCGACCAGGTCGTGTGGCGAGAAGTCGACCACGAGGACCGAGCCGCCGGGCTTCACGACCCGCGCGGCCTCGGCCAGCGCCGCGGCGGGATCGTCGGCATAGTGCAGCACATGGTGGATCGTGACGACGTCGAAACTGTCGGACTCGAAGGGCAGGGCGTACATGTCGCCCTGGCGGATATCGGCATTGTCGATGCCGGCGCGGGCGAGGTTGGCGCGGGCCAGCGCCAGCATTTCGCGGCTCTGGTCGACGCCGATCGCCTGCTCGACCTTGGGCGCCAGCACCTCGAGCAGGCGGCCCGTACCGGTGCCGACATCGAGCAGACGGCGGGCACCGAGCGGCAGGTGATGGCTGAGCGCCCGCTCGATCTCGCGGTCGGCGACGTGCAGTGCACGGAGTTCATCCCAGCGCTGGGCATTGTCGCGGAAGAAGCGGGCGGCGGCCGTCTGGCGGCGCTGCTGGACGGCATCCAGCCGGGCGCGGTCGGTCGCGATCCGGGGATGCTTGGGGTCCAGCCGGCGCACGAATTCGCGCACCAGGGCGGCATCCTCGCCGCCATTGGTCAGGCGGAAGCGGGTGAATTGGGCCTCCCGGAAACGCTCCAGCAGGCCCGCTTCGACCAGCAGTTTCAGGTGCCGGGAGACGCGCGGCTGGCTCTGCCCGAGCACGTTCACATAGTCGCTGACGGTCAGGTCCTCGCGAGCGGCCAAGGCCAGTATGCGCAGCCTGGTGTCTTCGGCAGCGGCCCGCAGCAGGATAAGGAGGTGCTCCATGGAAAGAATGATATAAGCATATCTTTATGTATGCAACAT
>CAIYWM010000534.1 GCA_903929895.1 uncultured Alphaproteobacteria bacterium | reverse complement strand
GGTGATCGGCAAGCGGTTGAGGCTGTCGACGCAGGAAGCGCTGCGGCTCGAGGTCATGCTGGCGGCCGAGCCGGTGATCTACGTTGCCGCTGGTCCGAAAGCGTGGCGTGCGCAGATCTATGCGCTGGGCGGCAATCTCTACGCGGATCGTCTGCTGCTCGCGGTCGATGCACCGGGCGACTGGCGCGCGGCGCTCGCGATGGCACGCACGTGGTCGCCGCCCGAACTGCCGGTGAGCGGCGGCGATGCGCTGAAGCTCGGCCTGAAGCCCGGGCCCCGGGTCGGCGCCTTGATCGAGACCGTCGAACGTTGGTGGATCGACGGTGACTTCGCGGCGGATCGGGCGGCCTGCCTCGCCGAACTCGAGAAGCAGGCTCGGGCGTTGTGATCCGGCCGGGACTCGTCTTCGCGCTGTGGTGCGCGATTGCGGCCGTCGTCGTGATGAACGACCTGGTGGGCGACACCTGGATCGCGGCCAACCTCTCGGTGCGCGCGGTCGAATGGTACAAGACACTGGTGCCGATTCCCTACGTCGTGATGGTGGCGATCATCCATGCGCGGCGCACGACCGGCAGCCAGTGGTTCGAGGCGGCGTTGCTGGCGGCGCTGCTGTGGCCGACCTCGACGATGCTGGCGAGCTTCACCTATTCACGTGTGACCTACGAAGAAGGTGCGGAAGCCTTCTTCGATCGTCTCGGTTTCTGGTGGGGCGCACCCTATCCGCTGCTGGTGCTCGTGCTGTTTGCGGCGCCGTTGCTGGCGGGTTGGGCGCTGGCCAGGCATCGGTGAGCCCAGGATGAGCCCGGTATGAGCATCGTCTCGCGGCTCTGCATCTCCGGCTATCGCTCGCTGCGAGACCTACGCCTGGAGATCGAGCCGCTCACCGTCATCACCGGTGCCAACGGCAGCGGCAAGTCGAGTCTCTATCGCGCCTTGCGGCTGCTGGCCGACGTCGCACAGGGACGGATCATCCCGTCGCTGGCCATCGAAGGCGGTATCTCCTCCGTGCTGTGGGCCGGGCCCGAACAGTTCTCGCGCGGCATGAAGCGCGGCGAGCAGGCGGTGCAGGGGACCGTGCGCACGGGATCGATCAGCCTGAAGCTGGGCTTCTCCTCCGAGGACTACGGCTATGCGATCGATCTCGGTCTGCCGGTGATGGGTGGACTGTTCGGCCGCGATCCGGAGATCAAGACCGAGGCGCTGTGGACCGGGCTCGTCCTGCAGCGCGCCAACGCCTTCGCCGAACGGCACGGCCCTTCGGTCACGCTGCGCGACCGCAACGGCCAGCGCCGGCAGGCCCATACGCACCTGCAGGCCTTCGACAGCATGCTGACCCACTGCGCCAATCCCGAGGACGGCGCCGAGCTGCTGTCGTTGCGCGAGCAGCTGCGCGACTGGCGCTTCTACGATCACTTCCGCACCGACAGCGAGGCGCCTGCCCGCCGCCGTCAGGTCGGCACGCGCACGCCGGTGCTCGCGGGCGACGGCGCCGATCTCGCCGCCGCCCTCGCGACCATCCAGGAGATCGGGATCGAGGGCGAACTCGAAGCCGCCGTGGCAGATGCCTTTCCCGGCGGCTCGGTCGATGTCGCGGTGAGCGACGGCTACTTCGAGGTCGAGATGCTGCAGCACGGGCTGCTGCGGCCATTGAAGGCCACCGAACTGTCGGACGGCACGCTGCGCTATCTCCTGCTGGTGGCCGCACTCCTGTCGCCGCGGCCGCCGTCGCTGATGATCCTGAACGAGCCCGAGACCAGCCTGCATCCCGACCTGCTGGCCCCGCTGGCCCGCCTCATCGCGGCCGCGGCGAAACGCTCGCAGATCATCGTGGTCTCGCACGCCGAGCACCTGGTCTCGGCCCTCACCCAGGCGGGCGGGCGACGGATCACCCTGGCGAAGGAACTGGGCGAGACCGTCGCCGAGGGCGAGGACCGGCCGCTGTGGAACTGGCCGGCGCGCTAAAAAAAACCCGTCGTCTCGACCGAAGCGCCGGAGGCGCGAAGCGGAGAGACCTTACTCTCCGCCAAAAGCGATCAAATTGTGGAGAGAAGGTCTCTCCGCTACGCCTCGCTGCTCGAGGCTACGGTCGAGACGACGGAATTACTTCGCCAGGCTGTTGAAGCCGGTTTTTCAAAAGGACTGGCAAGCAGCCTGATCCGTCAACGGTGATCACGGCACAAGAGTCAGGGGGTGCGACTCTGGCTTCGAATGTTTCGATTATTTCGATTATTTCGTTTATTTGCCCCGACTCCCGCTCAATTCAGCGGCCTGTCAGGGCCAGCGCACCTCGGGCGGCAGGGACATCAGGATCGCCTCGACGTTGCCGCCGGTCATCAGGCCGAAGCGCGTGCCGCGATCGTGCAGCAGGTTGAACTCGACGTAGCGGCCGCGGCGCGCGAGCTGATGGGCGCGCTCGGCCTCGGTCCACGGCTGGTCCATGTGGCGTCGCACCCGCTTCGGGTAGACGTCGAGGAAGGTCTCGCCGACGTCGCGCGTGAAGGCGAAGTCGCGCGCATGGTCGCCGCTGTCGAGATAGTCGTAGAAGATGCCGCCGATGCCGCGCGGCTCGCCGCGATGGGGCAGGAAGAAGTACTCGTCGCACCATTCCTTGAAGTTCGGATGGTAGGCCGGATCGTGCGCGTCGCAGGTCGTGCGGAAGGCGGCGTGGAAATCGCGGGTGTCGGGTTCGTGCGGCACCATCGGCGTCAGGTCGGCGCCGCCGCCGAACCAGCTGCGCGTGGTCACGATGTAGCGCGTGTTCATGTGCACCGCCGGCACCCGGGGCGACTGCATGTGCGCGACGAGCGAGATGCCGGCCGCAAAGAAGCGCGGGTCCTGCGCGGCGCCGGGGATCTGGCCGCGGAACTCGGGGCTGAACTCGCCGAATACGGTCGAGATGTTGACGCCGACCTTCTCGAACACGCGGCCGCGCATCAGCGACATCGTCCCGCCGCCGCGATCCTCGCCGTTCGGACCTTTTTCGCGCTCCCAACTCTTGCGCTGGAAGCGGCCGGGCGCCTGGTCGCGATGCGTGCCCTGCAGCGCGTCCTCGATCCGCTCGAACTCGGCGCAGATGCGGTCGCGCAGGCCGGCGAACCAGGTCGCGGCCTCTTCTTTCTGGCGGGCAAGGGTCGCCTCGTCGGGCAGGGGCGAGGGGCCGTTGGGGCCGGTGGCGGTGCGGGTGGGCTTGGCGGTCATGCGAGCTTTTCGAATCCCGAGGTCTGGCGAAGGGCCTCGCTCAATACCATCGACGCCGCCAGGGCGACATTGAGCGAGCGCGCCCCCGCCTGCAGCGGAATCCGCACCCGCAGGTTGGCCGCCGCATGGACCTCGGGCGGCACGCCGGCGCTTTCCCGCCCCATCAACAGGATGTCGTCGGGCCGGAAGGCCGCGTCGGGCAGGCGCTGGGCGCCGGCCGTGGTCAGCAGGACCAGCCGTCCAGGGGGCCGATCCCGGCAGAAAGCCGCCCAAGAGGCGTGCCGGACCAGGGTCGCCAGGTCGTAATAATCCATGGCCGCCCGGCGGATCCGCTTGTCGTCCACCGGGAAACCGCAGGGTTCGATGACGTCCAGGGGGACGCCCAGCCCGGCCGACAGGCGGATAAAAGCCCCTAAATTCTGAGGGATATCAGGCTCATAGAGGGCCAGACGCATGAACTTCACCACTCCCGTCCGCGACGCGGAACGCCCCTTCTGCGGCACGCGGTCACATAATGCCGCTCACCGGGCCTGCGACCAACAGAGCCTTGAAACAAAAGGGGCTTTCCCGGCTATATACCGGCCATCTCCTCGGGGGGACGGAAGAGAGTAATCATGGCTGCTTCAAGCACTCCGGTTCACGGGCACGGCGAAACGACACGGCGCGACTTCCTCATGGTCGCGACGGGCGCTCTTGGCGCCGTTGGCGTCGCGGCCGTCGCGTGGCCTTTCATCAATAATCTCAATCCCGCCGCGGATACGCTGGCCCTGTCGACCATCGAGGTGAACGTGACGCCGATCGCGGTCGGCCAGGCGGTCACCGTGAAGTGGCGCGGCAAGCCGGTGTTCATCCGGCACCGCACCGAGGCCGAGATCAAGGAAGCCGAGGCTGTGCCGATGTCGCAGCTGCCGGATCCGGAAACCGACAACAAGCGCGTGACCGACACCGCCAAGAAGGTCCGGCCGGAGTGGCTGATCATGATCGGCGTCTGCACCCATCTCGGCTGCGTGCCGCTCGGCAACAAGCCGGGCGACCAGAAGGGCGAGTATGGCGGCTGGTTCTGCCCCTGCCACGGCTCGAGCTACGACACGTCGGGCCGCATCCGCAAAGGGCCGGCGCCGAAGAACCTCGTTGTTCCGGACTACCTGTTCACTTCCGACTCGCTCGTTCGCATCGGCTGATCGACCCAGGTCGTCCGCCTCAGATCTCGCTGGAGTTCCAGAATGGCCTCGTCACACGGCACGCCGCCGGTCTTCAATAACAAGGTGATCGCCTGGGTCGATCACCGCCTGCCGATCTTCTCGTATATCGAGAAGGAATATCACACGTTCCCGACGCCACGGAACTTCAACTACTTCTGGAACTTCGGCGCGATCGCCACGGTGATGCTGGTCCTCATGATCGCCACCGGCATCGTGCTCGCGACCAACTACACGCCGCACGTGCTGATGGCCTTCGACGCCGTCGAACGCATCGACCGCGACGTGCCGCAGGGCTGGCTGATCCGCGACCTGCACATGAACGGCGCCTCGTTCTTCTTCATCGCCGTCTACATCCACATCTTCCGCGGCATGTACTACGGCTCCTACAAGGCGCCGCGCGAACTGCTGTGGATCCTGGGCGTCGTCATCTTCCTGCTGATGATGGCGACGGCCTTCATGGGCTACGTGCTGCCGTGGGGCCAGATGAGCTTCTGGGGCGCCACCGTCATCACCAACCTGTTCTCGGCCATTCCGGTGGTCGGCGAATCGATCGTCACCTGGCTGTGGGGCGGCTTCGCCGTCGACAACCCGACGCTCAACCGCTTCTTCGCGCTGCACTACCTGCTGCCGTTCATCATCGTGGCGGTCGTGGCGCTGCACGTGGTGGCGCTGCACGTCCATGGCTCGAACAACCCGACCGGCATCGATGTGAAGGGCCCGCAGGACACCGTCCCGTTCCATCCGTACTACACGATGAAGGATGGCTTCGGCGTGATCTGCTTCCTGATCGTGTTCGCCGGCTTCGTCTTCTTCGCGCCCGACTATCTGGGCCATCCGGACAACTACATCCCGGCCAACCCGATGGTCACCCCGGCGCACATCGTGCCCGAATGGTACTTCCTGCCGTTCTACGCGATCCTGCGCGCCATCCCCGACAAGCGGGGCGGCGTGCTGGCGATGTTCGGCGCCATCGCGGTGCTGTTCGTGCTGC
>CAIYWM010000533.1 GCA_903929895.1 uncultured Alphaproteobacteria bacterium | reverse complement strand
TAAACTGCTGGTTGGCGCCGCTGTAGGCGGCCTTGGCGCTGGCATAGAAGTTCTTGCCGTCGCGCATGTAGTCGCCGGGATCCTTGGTCGTGTAGGCCACAACGCCGCCGATCGCGTCCGAGCCGTAAAGCGCGGAGGCGGGGCCGCGGATGATCTCAACGCGCTTGATGTCCTCGAGGTCGGGCTGCTCGCGCGAATAGGTGCCGGCACCCTGGTTGCTGTCGGGGAAGTCAGGCGTGCGCATGCCGTCGACCATCAGCAGCACGCGGTTGCCGCCGATGCCGCGGATCACGAAGTTCTGGAAGCCGGCGCGGTTGGGGTTGTTGCCGACGGTGACGCCGGGCTCGTTGCGAACCAGATCGCGGACGTCCTGCATGTTCTCGCGATCGATGTTCTCGGTCGTGATCACCGAGACGGTCGCCGGCACGTCGTCGAGCGGCCTGCGGCTGCGCATGGCGGCCGTCGTCACGGCGTCCAGCTGGGTGGGCACTGCCTGGGGGGTGGGCGGTGCCTGCGTCGGATCGGCGGTGGCCGGTACCGTCGGTGCTTGTGCCCAGGCGGGTAAGCTCAGTGGTGTACTGATAGCCGTTGTGGCCATCAGCGCGTAGACGGTGCGCAGCTTCATTTGAGCCAGGTCCCCAAGAACATAAAAGGACGCCTGGCTTGCAGGGCTCCCTCGCGGGAGCGGCTGGCTGGGCAGTTTGACCGAGGAGGGATGGCCCCTCGGGGTTTCGGACTATTTCGTCAGGATGAGTTTGTTCGAGGCGGTGAGGCGCAGTCGGTACATCACGGCGCCGTGGCGGATCACGAGTTCACGCCGTCCCTGCAGGAGCGCGGCGCTCTCGACGGCGGGAATGGTCACTTCCAGCCTGTCGCTCTGCGCCTCCAGCACCCGCGGCCGGGTCGTCTCGTTCATGGCGTCTCTCACTGCACTCGATAAAAATATTTGCGAACGACTCTCAATTGCATAGACTGTGGTTCTCGTCAAGCTCCTTCAACTTTCGGTGAGGCCATGCAAACCATTCAGCAACAGCGGCTTAGCGCTTTGCAGCGCGAGCCCAGGCCGGGGTGCGGGAAGGCCGATTGCGCCTGCGCCTTGCCGGTAAGCGAACGGTTCGTGTTGTGGGCCCTGCGCCAATGGCAGCAGGACCGCGCGCTGCCCCGCGAAGGCTCGATCCTCCATCGCGGCTTCAAGGTCGCGGGCGTTCTCGACGCCCTGCCGGACTTCGCGATCGCCATGGACGCGTTCCTGTTCGGCGCCCGGCGCGCCATGGAGATCCACGTGCCGACCTGCTCGAGCGTCAGCCACGATGAAGCGGTGATGGTCGCGCTCTGCGGCCTCGCCCAGGCCGATCATGACGGTCCGTTGCTGGCGTCGCTCGACATCATGATGGCGCCCACGGCCTCCCGCGTGGCCGCGATCCGCCTGAAAGCGTTTGCCGTCGCACTTGCCGGCGCGGGACTCAGGATCGCTCCGGCGGCCGGTGCTGCCGCCGGTCGTCTCAATTGAAGGCCGCCGCCATGACCGCACCGATGCCCGATCGCCTCTCCGACCTGCAGCACGCCATGCGCGTGATCGTAGATGCCGTCGAGGGCCTGCCCGCGGAGTGCCGCCATCTCGCCGGCAACGCTCTACTCAATGTCGCCGCCGAGGCGGTGGCCCAGGATGTCGGCTGCAGCGAAGCCGGTCGCATCTTCGCGCGGCTGGGCGATCTCCTCTCGCGCGGCCTGCAGCCGCCGGCCAGAGATGCGATCTCACTCACCGGCTTCGATGCATGACGGTCGATTTCGCCCGCACGATACCGATCCTCGCCTCCCTCGACATCGCCGAGACCAGCGCCTTCTATGTCGACTGGCTGGGCTTCGCGGTCGGCTATCGTGATGGCAGCTACCTGATCGTCAAACGCGACGACATGGAACTGCATTTCTGGAAGACTGACGATCGGCGGTTTTCCGAGAACACGTCCTGCTATATCCGCGGCGGCCAGGTCGCCGCGCTCCACGCGGAGTACTCCGCGCGCGGCGTGCCCGAGCTGTCGCCCTTCCTGGTGCGGCCGTGGAACATGAAGGAATTCTATATTCACGATCCGCACGGCAACCTGCTGAAGTTCGGTTGCGGCGAATGGTGAAGGGCCGGAGGTCTTGTGGGGATGCTCGCTTCGATTCCATCTCGTCCAGAAGGGCTCTGGCAGGCAGCTGAAAAAGCCGGATCCTGGCAAATAAACGAAACAAACGAAATAAACGAATCAGTCGAAGCGAGAGTCGCACCCCTGAAACCGGTATTCTGGTACCGCGTCCGGGTCGATATTGCCCGTCGGTACCTGCAAAAACCTGTTCCAACAGCCCGTTAGATCTCTATTCGGCTGCCCAGTTCGACCACGCGATTGGTCGGCAGCCCGAAGAAGTCGCCGGCGCTGGCCGAGAAACGCGACAAGGCGAGGAAGAGCTTCTCCTGCCACCGCGGCAGCAGCGGTTTGCTGGCGTCCACGTAGGTGTTGCGGCCGATGAAGTAGGACGTGCGCATGGGGTCGAACGGGATGCCCTTGTCCTCGAGCAGGGCGAGCGCGCTCGGCACGTCGGGCTGCTCCATGAAGCCGTAGTTCAGCACGACGCGATGCACGCCCTTGCCGAGATGGGTGACCTGACAGCGGCCTTCGGGCGATACGAAGGGGATGTCGGGGACCTCGATGCTCAGCAGCACGACGTGCTCGTGCAGAACCTCGTTGTGCTTCAGATTGTGCATCAGCGAGCGCGGTGCATTGGTGGACGTGGCGGTCAGGTAGACCGCGGTGCCCTGCGGCCGGTGTACGCGGGCCGGGTTGATGCTTTCGAGCAGTGTTTCCAGAGGGAGTGCCTCCGCTTGCTCGTGTCTGGCCACGGCCGCCCGGCCGGTCAGCCAGGTCCACATGCAGAGGAAGATTACGGCGGCGATCGCCAGCGGCACCCAGCCGCCGTCAAAGAACTTCAGCATGTTGGACGAGAGCAGGGCCAGGTCGACCGCCATGAAGGCGCCGAACACGAGGATGCTGAGCGGCCAGCCCCAGTTCCAGCACCGCACGGCCAGGACGAACACCAGGGTGCTGGTGACCAGCATCGTACCGGTGACGGCGATGCCGTAGGCCGAAGCGAGATTGGTCGACGATTTGAAAGCCATGATCAGGATGACCACGCCCAGCATCTGCAGCCAGTTGACCACCGGCAGGTACACCTGTCCGAACTCGCTGGCCGAGGTGTGCCGGATGTGGACACGCGGGCTGAGGCCCAGCAGCGCGGCCTGCTTGGCCATCGAGAAGGCGCCCGAGATCGTGGCTTGCGAGGCGATCACCGTGGCCGCGGTGGCGAGGCCGACCAGCGGATAGAGCGCCCAGTCGGGGGCGAGGTTGAAGAACGGATTGGCGAGCGCGGTCGGGTCGTTCAGGATCAGGGCACCCTGTCCATAGTAGTTGAGCAGCAGCGCCGGCAAGACGAGGCCGAGCCAGGCCAGCCGGATAGGCTTGGCACCGAAATGGCCCATGTCGGCGTACAGCGCCT
>CAIYWM010000532.1 GCA_903929895.1 uncultured Alphaproteobacteria bacterium | reverse complement strand
CGAGGAGCATGGGGCCGCCACGCTGCGCGCCGCGCTGGATCGGCTCGACGATCTGTCGGAGGCGCAGATGCGCGAGGCGATCGCCGGCCTGCCGGACGGCACCTATGAGGGCGAGGACTTTCTCGACGACGACGGACCGGGCGGACAGCCCGCTGCCATCCGCGTGCGCGTGGAGATTTCCGGCGAGACCGCACGGTTCGATTTCTCCGGCACGGACGACGCCGTCGCCGGTCCGCTCAATACGACGCCGTTCGTGGCCATGGCGGCGGTTTACTACGCCATCAAGGCGGTGGCCGGCCCGGAGATCCAGCCCAACGGCGGCTGCTACCGCCCGCTGGAGATCCGCACGCGGCCGGGCTCGATCCTGGAGCCCGGCATCGACAAGCCGGTGGTCGGCGGCAACCATGAGACCTCGCAGCGCGCCGTCGATGCGATCATGCGCGCCTTCGAGAAGGCGGTGCCCGAGCGCCTCACGGCGGGTGGCTCGACCACGGCCGGCCTGCTGATCTTCGGCGGCACGCGGCGCGACGGCGCGACAGGCACCTTCTACGAAACCCATGGCGGCGGCGAAGGTGCGCGCACGGATCGCGACGGCGCGCCGGTCGTGCGCGTCCATCTCACCAATACGATGAACACGCCGGCCGAGATCGTCGAAGCGGAGTACATGATCCGGGTCGACGAGCAGCGGCTGCGACGCAGCTCCGGCGGCGCGGGCAAGCATCGCGGCGGCGATGGCATGCGCCGCGCCTACACGGTGATGGCGGACGGGCTCTCGCTCACCACCATGTTCGAGCGGCGCGTGATCGCGCCTTACGGGATGCAGGGCGGCGCCGACGGTGCGCCGTTCAGGGTGACCTTGCATCGCGCCGCGGGCGGCAGCCGCGAACTGTCGGGCAAGGAGAACCTCGCCCTGGCCCGGGGCGACCGCATCGTCATGGAAACGTCGGGCGGCGGCGGCTACGGCGCGCCCGCGAAGGAGTGAACCGATGACTTCAGCGAAGGAAGCCCTGCTGCTGCGCCGCGCCGGCGACTGCCGCGTGTCGCGCATCTCGCCCGGCGACACCAACAAGTTCGTGATGCTGGTCGACCCGCTCTCCGACCTCACTCCTTTCGTCTCCGCCGTCGAGATCTTCGAGGTCGGCGGCAAGACACCGCCTCATCACCACGCGCAGGCGCACGAGATGTTCTACGTGCTGAGCGGCAGCGGCCGCGCCCATTGCGGCGGCAAGATCTACGAGATCGCCCAGGGCGACTCGCTGGTGCTGCCGCCCGGCCTCGAACACGTGATCGAGAATACCGGCACCGAGCGGCTCTATTGCCTCACCGTGATGGTTCCCAACGAAGGCTTCGCCGAGATGATCAGGAACGGACAGCCGATGGCGCTCGACCAGGTCGACCGCGCCGTCGTCCTCGGTGCCTCGGACTCTACGCCCTCGTCAGCCGGGTCGGGTCCAACTCGACCTGCTTGACGTCGTAGGCCAGCAACGACTCCCAGTGTCGCCGCAGGTCGCCGGCGAAAAGGCCACGCGTCACGCCCGCTGCCACCTTCGGCACGGCCGCGGTCATGGCGTTGATGCTGCTGCCCGACGGGCCGAAGCTCAAGGTCGCGCCGATGCCGAAGACATG
>CAIYWM010000531.1 GCA_903929895.1 uncultured Alphaproteobacteria bacterium | reverse complement strand
TTATAGGTGTTGGCGTCCACGATCTGGACGGAGAAATAGCGGCCGGCCGGCACCTCGGGGACTGAGATCACCACCGGCTCCGCCCGCAGGTCCATCCAGCACATCGAATAGGGCGTGTCGCTGTTCGGCGTCGGGATCGCGGTGTCGCGCCAGGTGAAGACCTGTGCGTCGTTCCACATGGTGTTGAACGGTGCCTTGAACTGGCCGCTCTTCCGGTCGATCGCGAATTGGTACATCACCGCGTAGTTCGTCACGATCGGCAGGCCGAAGACGAAGGCGGCCTCGGCGGCCTCTAAGGTGCCGACCGCGCCGGGGCGGG
This sequence comes from uncultured Alphaproteobacteria bacterium, assembly GCA_903929895.1. Lineage (GTDB taxonomy): Bacteria > Pseudomonadota > Alphaproteobacteria > Reyranellales > Reyranellaceae > Reyranella. The sequence continues at coordinate 6,972 of CAIYWM010000531.1, read as the reverse complement.
AGGATTGCGCGATCAGCGGCCGGGACAGGGCGAGGGCGCTGGCGGCGGCGGCGGCACCGCCTAGGATGGTCCTGCGGGTCGTCATGGAAGATGCCTCCGAACGGTGAGTGCCGGGATGAGCGCGCTGCGGCGGCGGGGCGGCGGCGGTGACGCGCAGCCTACCGCGCAGCGAACGCGCGTCGCCGCGCGGCATGCAGGCCGCTATCGCTGGCCGGGGTTGTGCTGGTAGTTGCCCTCGAACTGGTCGAGAACAATGGTGTTGGGCGGGTTGGCGTCATAGCTGGACGACAGGGTCAATTCCCGGTCCAGCGTTCGGACCCGGTACCGCCATCCCGCCGGCAAGGTCAGGCGCTCCCCAAGGGTTGCCAGCCTCTCGAGCGAGTTGCTGGGGTCCACTTTCAGGGAGAGGCTGAACATCGTGTAGACCTCGCCCTCAGGCGTGATCAACTCGTGCACCTTCTCGCCGGCATTGAAGATGAAGGTATTGGTGCGCCTGGAAACCAGCGGCTTATAGGCCGGCGGCGCGGTGCTAACGAAGGCCTCCAGATTGGGAACTTCGAAGGTGCCGTACAGATAGAAGGTGATCGAGTTCATCACCCGCGGCGCACAGTTATTGTAGGCAATGCCGGTGACGCCGTTCGCCACGAAACGCCGTGGCCCGTTGAAGAAGACCCCGTCGCCGCCATACTCACGCCGCAGCGCGTCGGCGTTCAGTTCCCGGAAGCGCGCATCCGTCACCTCGCCGGGCGCTTCGAGCGGGCTCCCGATCGAGTTGAAGTAATTGCCGCTCCCGGCCGGTCCGCCGGGAACGCGGTTCATGAACAGGACTTCGTAGAAGGCCCTGCCGCGCCAGTTCGGGGCCCGGACCTCGCAGGGCCCCGTCAAGGCGGCTGATGGCGGTGGCGCAGCTGCGGTTTGCGCGATGGCTTGCGAGATGGGGGCAGAAGCCATCGCGGCGACCAGCGCGCCAGCTGCGAAGAACACACGCGAAATGTTGAACCCTGACTTCATTGTCGGTCCTTTGCCAAAGGGAGGGGCGTTCTAGCCTTCCCCTGATTGAGGTATCAAGTCTAGGCTTAGCCGACATTCCCCAGATGGCTTGACGATCCACGCTTTTGAAGCGGCTTGGGCCGCAGAGCAGCGCCGTGCGCACCCCGGAACCGTGAGAGTGCGGAGGGGCCGCGAGGTAGACGCCCTGGGTGCCATCGCCGGAAGACGCGCGAATGGGCGCGTACTTTTCAGGCAGCAGCCACCCTTGGTTGTTCCAATGCGCGCCGGTCGCGCCGAACTCCCACGGCTTGGGCGCCGTTGCTGGAGGTCTTGGGCGACCACAGGGACCGATGCTCAATCTCCTGATTGAACGTCTGCTTGTGATTGACCCACCAGTATTGGCGCATGCGAGAGCCAATCTAGCCGCAGAATGGGGCAGCGACCAAGGGGGCGGGGCATCGCCCGGCCCTCAAATCCCCCTTCCGTTCCGCCAAGTCGACCGCCATAAGTCGCGTGGGGGAGGGCCGATCGACGGCCTTCGTGTTCGACAGGGAACTGAGATGGCCGGGCTGTTGGGGGATCGCGGGACACAGGTCCTGAAGCTCGTCGTCGCCGGGGCGGCTGGCGCATTGCTGACGGCCTGCGCCAGCAGCGACAGCACCTCCTACCAGGAGCAGGCGCTGCGGGCGTCGGAGGGTGGCGACCTCAAGGCCGCGACCATCCTGGCGCAGAAGGAGGTCGAGAAATACTCGGCCACCGACCAGTGTTCCTCCACCACCAACTACAATTGCGGCACCCTGGCGCTCGCCTATAGCAGCCTGGCCGAGTACCAGATCCGGAGCGGCAACCTGGCGGCCGGCGAGCGCAGCTTCGACCGCGCCAAGGGGACGCTGCAGCAGGTGCCGAAGGACAACAAGCCGAGCGCCACCGGCATGGTCTATCGCGACGTGTCCGAGGCCTTCTGGAAGGTTGGCGACAAGCGGCGCGCCATCGCCGTCTTCAAGGAAGGCACCACCCGCGGCGCCGACGAGTGGCTCTACACCACCTCCGCCGCCAAGGCGGTCGCCCAGCAGGAGGGCCGCCCGGTGCCCGCCACGCCGGGCATGCCCCCGGCACCCGGCGTCCAGGCCGCCCCGGGTGCCCCCGTTCCCCTGGGTCCGGCCGTCACGCCGGCCGCGGCGACCGAGACCGACACGATGGTGAAGTCGACTCCGCTCGGCGATCCCGCGACCGGCGCACCGGCCGTCTACGACCCGATGCGCGGACGGCCGCCCAGTTCGGCCGAGCCGGCGCCCGCACCGCTTTCGCCAAGCCCGCTCACGCCGACCCCGTTGCAGAGGTCGCGCTAGGCGCGAGCCGAGTTGCCGAGGGTCGCCACGGCGGCATCGAGCTGTTCCTGTCGCCGGCCGAACAGATTGACCAAGGCGCCTTCCTCGACGAAGCGCCGCGCGGCGCCCCGCCCGATACCGGTGCCGCCGCCGCCGGTGATCACCGCCGTCGCGCCTTTGAGTCTGCTCATCCTGTGCTCCTGCGTTTGAGGTTGCACGGAGCTGGAGGCTTACTCACCTAGGGAATACCTTTTGGTAAGTGCCTAAAATGTCAGAGACCAGCGCCCCGACCCTTCCCGGCTTCACCTGCGGCCTCGACGCGACGCTCCGGGTCATTTCCGGCAAGTGGAAGCCGCTGATCCTCTACTTCCTGGCCCAGGACGGCCCGACCTGTTACGGCGAGCTGCGCCGCGCCATGCGCGATGTCAGCGACAAGATGCTGATCCAGCAGCTCAAGGAGCTGACGGCCGGCGGCCTCGTTCGGCGCACCGACTACAGGGAGGTACCGCCGCGGGTCGACTATACCCTGACCCCGCTGGGCGGGTGCCTCGCCCAGGCCCTCGTTCCGCTCTGCACCTGGGGCACGGAAAACCTCGCCGAGGTGACGCGGGTGTTTGCGCAGCGGGAGATGGTCAACGTCGCCAGCTGGTCCATCGGCAAGCCGCCGTTTCCGCCGGCCCGCGCCGGATGAGCGGACGCGCCTCCGGCCGGCCTCCCTCGCTGCGGGGCGGCATGGCTCTCGCCGCCGCCACGGTAGTGATCTGCCTGCTTGCCGGCGAAGCGATCTCGCGGCTCTGGGATCCGGGCGCGTCGCTGTGGCGCTGGCCGTTCCATCTCGCCGAAGCGTCGGAGCCGGCCCCGGGCACGACGCAGTTCGCCTACGATGCCACGCTGGGCTGGGCGCCGGTCGCCGGCTCCTCGGGAACGATGCTGGGCAAGCCCCTCTCGTTCACGGCGGTGGGCACGCGCGTACAGAACCGCGAAGCGCCGCCGGCCACCGGTCCGCTGATCGTCGCGTTCGGCGATTCCATGACCGAGGGCTATGCCGTCGGCGACGACGAGACCTGGCCCGCCGCACTCGAACGCCTCACCGGCCGCCGCGTGCTCAATGCCGGCGTGCGCGGCTACGGCCTCGACCAGATGGTGCTGCGGGCCGAGCGCCTGGTTCCCGAACTGAAACCCTCGACGGTCGTCCTGGCCTTCATCGCCGACGACATCTCGCGCACGGCGCTCTCGGTCCGCGATTTCCGCAGCAAGCCCTACTTCGTTCCCGACGGCGAAGGCCTCGCGCTGCGCAACGTGCCGGTGCCGGAAGCGAGCTTCCCGCCCGCGATGACGTGGGTGCGGAACATGGTCGGCCATTCGCATCTCTTCGACCGGATCGTGACGCGCCTCGGCCTGCGGCCTTACTGGACGGGCCGCGAGATCGGCACGGTGTCGATCCCTTCGTCGTATCCTGCCGCCTGATGGACCGGGTTCGCCGTCCTGGCGAAGCGCGAGGGCGCCACCGCCGTGGTGGTGGCCCTGCCGGAGCAGGGGGTGTTCTTCGATGCGAAGGCAGCCGCCGGCCAGCACGAAGCGCTGACGCGCGTGCTCGGCTGCGCGGCGGGGGCGGGCCTCGCCACGCTCGACACGACCCCGGCCTTCAGAAGAGCGAATGTCGGCGGCGACATCGACGCCTACTACACGATGATGCACTTCACCGGCCGTGGCGCTGCCCTCGCCGCAGGCGAGATCGCCACGGCGCTGGATGGCGGCAGGAAGTGACGGCGAGCGGAAGGCTCTACGCGACCTTCTGCGCCGGTGACACCGACCAGGTGCCGTTGATGATCGAAGGGGCGCCGCTGATCCTCAACTTCCTCGGCGTCCCGCTCGTCCCGCGCCGCCATTGATCGGCGGTGGTCCCCGTGGTCAGACTGGCCCGCAATGAAACGGCGGTCCTTTCTCGGTTCTTTCGGCGCAGGCATCGCGTCGGCGACGGTCGGCGGTTGCGGTGAGCCGGCAAGACTGGCGGCCCTGCCGGAGAAGCGCCTCGACCAGGGGCGTTTCGCGGGCATGCCGGATGATTGCCGGATCGTCCTCGACGGCAGCAACGACAAGCTTTTCGGCCGCATCGCCTTCGCCGCCTTGCGTCGCGAGATGGCCTACGCGCAGCGGACAGGCGGCACCTTGAGCGAGGCCAGCTTCCTCGCGATCTCGGGCGGGGGCGAGAACGGCGCTTTCGGGGCGGGGCTGCTGACGGGCTGGACGCAACTGGGCACCCGGCCGGAGTTCAAGGGCGTGACGGGCGTCAGCACCGGGGCACTCAGCGCGCCGTTCGCCTTTCTCGGGCCGGACTACGACCGGGAGCTCGCGAGCGTCTACACCGACAGCGCCGTCGCCGACATCATGACAAGCCGCGGCGTGTTGAGGGGACTGCTGGGCGATTCGCTCTACGATTCGGCGCCGCTGTTGCGCACGATCCGGCGCTTCGTCACGCCCGCGCTGCTCGCCGCGATCGCCCGCGAACACACCGAAAAGGGCCGCCTCCTGTTCGTTGCGACGACCAATCTCGACGTGCCGGTCGGCGTGCTGTGGAACATGGGCTCGATCGCCGCCAGCGGCCACGCGCGCGCAGCCGACTTCTTCGCCGAGATCCTGCTCGCGTCCGCATCGATTCCCGGCATCCTGCCGCCGGTGATGTTCGACATCGAGATGGGCGGCGAGCGCTATCAGGAAATGCACGTGGACGGCGGCACGGTCGCCCAGATGGTCCTCTATCCGCCGTCGCTCGGCGGCGACAACCTGCTGTACGACGCGTCCGCCGCAAGTCCCGGCATGATCGAGGCGCTGTCCCGGCGCCCGCGGCGGCTCTACATCATCCGCAACGCACGGCCGGGCGCCGACCAGGAAACGGTGCCGCGCAACACGATGAAGATCGCCGACCGCGCCATCGCGACGCTGATCCAGGCGCAGGGACTGAGCGATCTCTACCAGCTCTACGTGATCGCCCAGCGCGATGGCATCGACTACAACGTGGCGTACATTCCCCAGAGCTTCAGCGAAAAATTGAGCGGTCCCTTCGACCAGTCCTATATGCGCAGCCTCTATTCGGTCGGTCGTGACACCATGCTGAGCGGCTCCGCCTGGTTCAGTGCACCGCCGGGCTTCAACGCGACCCCGGTCCACCGGCTCTCCCTGAACGGGCAGCGAACCTCACCGTGAGAAGCGCCCTTCAGGAAGGCGGCTCCTCCGGGTGGGGGAGTGAAGTCATCCGCTGGCGGACATCCTGCGCTTCCGGTGCGGGCCGACGTTGCCGCAATTTTGCGCGCCTTCAGCGCCAGAATGGGGGTGTCGCCGGCGGGCTGGCGGAGCCACCGCACCCGCTGATCGGCCATCCGCAACTCCGCAGGGACCGGAGCGTTGCTGGTGAACGGATTATGTCTGGAGGACAGGACGATGCTGGGAATCTCTGCGAGGCTCGCGCTTGTAGCCGGGATCGGCCTGGCGGCCGCCGCCTGCCAGAACGACGCCTACGGCCCGCCGACCGGTGCCTATCAGCCGGCGCCGGCCTACAACAACAACGGCTACTATGCGCCGCCGCCGCGCTACGCCTATGGGCAGCCCGCGCCGAACTACTATCCGAACCAGCAGGGCTATAACCCCTACCAGCAGGGTCAGGGCCGCTACAATCAGGCCGACGGGCGGCGTTATACGAACGTGACCGTGACCAACCGCGGCCAGAACGGCTATCAGGACCAGGTCGTGCAGCAGCAGGTCGTCTGCGGCAGCCAGTATTACGACGGCTACCGCACCCGCACGGCGCCGAACTGCTGATCCCGCCTGACGTCGGAGGCTGGCCGCGGGAAACGATTGCCCGCGATCAGCCGACGACCGGATCCATGCGTCGCAAGGGCTTCATCGCGCTGTGCCTGTCGTTTGCGGGCGCGGCGCTCGTGCGCCCGGTGTCCGCGCAGGCGCCGGCGGCCAACTTCCCCACCAAGTCCATCACGCTCCTCGTGGGCGACGCGCCCGGCGGCCACATCGACGCGACCGCGCACGTGGTCGGTCCGGCGCTGGCGAAGGTGCTGGGCCAGCGCGTGATCGTCGAGAACCGTCCCGGCGCGGCCGGGCTGAAGGCGCAGACAGCCACCGCCAAGGCGCGCGCCGATGGCTACACCCTGGTGCTGGCCGCCACGACCGACCTGGTGCTGGCGCCGCGCCTGGGGACGCCGCCGCCTTATACGGTGGAGGAGTTCGCGGGCCTCGGCCTGGTGTCGGAGACGCCGCTGGTGATCGAAGTGCCGGCCTCAAGCCGCTTCCAGAGTTTCGCCGAGCTGGCGGCCCACGCCAAGGCTCACCCCGACACGGTGCGGATCGGCCATGCCGGCAATGGCACGACCGGCCATTTCGCGATCCTGCGGATGCAGCAGAGGCTCGACGCCCGGTTCACCGCCGTGCCCTACAAGGGCTCGGCGCCGGCCATCGCCGCCCTGCAGGCCGGTTCCATCGACGCGGTCGTCGACCCGATCCCGAGTTCGATCGGCCAGATCCGCGCCGGCGCCGTCAAGCCGCTGGCGGTGACCAGCCTGAAGCGCGCCGCCGACCTGCCCGAGACGCCGACCCTCAACGAGCTCGGCCTGAAGGTCTTCGAGGTCGTCGTTGGCGCGGGCCT
>CAIYWM010000530.1 GCA_903929895.1 uncultured Alphaproteobacteria bacterium | reverse complement strand
TCCGCGGTTCGGGCATCCTCTTCTATCTCGCCATCGCCAGCCTGATCGTGCCGTCGATCCTGATCAGCCTGGGCATCGGCCTGCTGTATCGCGTGCTGGGCTGGGATCCCGCCTGGTACAGCTCGGCCTTCGGCGCGCACCTGACCTGGACCCTGCCGTTCGGCCTGCTGATCATGTTCGCCGTCTTCAACCGCTTCGACCGGCGCTACGAGGAGGCCGCCCGCGACCTCGGCGCGACCTCGTGGCAGACGATCCGGCATGTCGTCGTCCCGATCCTGCTGCCCAGCCTGATCGGCGTCGGCCTGTTCGGCTTCACGCTCTCCTACGACGAGTTTGCCCGCAGCCTCTATACGGCCGGCACGTTCAACACCCTGCCGCTCGAGATCTATGGCATGACCACCAACGTGACGACGCCGGTGCTCTATGCGCTGGGCACCGTGACGACGGGCGTGTCGTTCGTCGTGATCGCGCTGTCGCTGCTGTCGGTCACGTGGTTGCGCCGCCGCCGGGCGCGTCATGGCAGCGATGCCGGAAAGGCCGCCTGAGATGACACGTCGGGCAAAGGTGCTGCGTCTGCCGACGGCGGGGCCGCAGGATACGGCGCCGCTCGCCGCCGCCATCGCGTCGGGCGAGATCGACGCCGCGAGCATCGTGGCCATCGTCGGCAAGACCGAGGGCAATGGTTGCGTCAACGATTTCACCCGCGGCTACGCCACCCTGGCCCTGAAGCTGGTGCTGGCCGAGGCGCTGGGCTGCCCGCTGACGGAGATCGAGAAGCGGGTGGCCATCGTGATGTCGGGCGGCACCGAGGGCGGGCTGTCGCCGCACCTGATCGTCTTCTGCCGCGAGAACGCGCCGCCGCCAGCCTCCGCCGGGCCACGACTGGCCATCGGCGTCGGCCGGACGCGGGCGTTCAAGCCCGAGGAGATCGGCCGGGTACCGCAGATCGAAGAGACGGCGGCGGCGGTGACCTTGGCGATGAAGGATGCCGGCATTGCCACACCGCATGATGTCCACTTCGTGCAGATCAAATGCCCGTTGCTGACCAAGGAGCGTATCCAGGACGCCGCAAGCCGCGGCGCAACGGCGGCGACCGACGACACCTACCATTCGATGGCCCTGTCGCGCGGCGCCTCGGCGCTGGGTGTCGCGCTCGCGCTCGGCGAGATCAAGGACGCGCCCGAAGACGCGATCTGCCGCGACTGGTCGCTCTATTCGCGGGTCGCCAGCACCTCGGCGGGCGTCGAGCTGCTGCGCAACGAGATCGTGGTGCTGGGCAACGCGCATGGCTGGTCCGGCGATTTGCTGATCGACCACGACGTGATGCGCGACGCCATCGATGCCGGTGCGGCGCATCGCATCCTGGGGCGGCTCGGCGTGACCGGCGACGATGTCACGGCCGTGTTGGCCAAGGCCGAAGCAGCGCCCTCGGGCGCCATCCGCGGGCGGCGGCACACGATGCTGGACGACAGCGACATCCACTCGACCCGCCACGCCCGTGCGCTGGTGGGCGGCGTGCTGGCCGGCGTGATCGGCGATACGATGCTCTACGTCTCCGGCGGCGCCGAGCACCAGGGCCCGGCCGGTGGCGGCCCTATCGCGATCATTGGGCGGGTCTGAGCGGCTGGGTTAAGCTCGCCGCATGACCGACACGAACCCCTACGATCTCCTCGGCGTGCGCCGCCGCATCAATGCCGCCGGTGCGCTGACGCGGCTGGGCGGGGCGGTGATGGCCCCCGAAGTCGTCACCGCCATGGCCGCGGCCTCGCGCGCCTCGGTCGACATCGGCGAACTGCAGGACGCCGCCAGCGACCGCATCGCCGCGGCGACGGGCGCGGAGGCGGGGCTGGTCACGACAGGCGCGGCCGCGGCCCTCACGCTCGCGGCTGCCGCTGCCATCGCGCGCTGGGACATCGCGAAGATGGCGGCGCTGCCTCATGCTGGCGCCTTTCCACACGACATCCTGATCCCGCGCACCCAGCGCACCGGCTATGCGCACGCGCTGGCGGCCTCGGGTGCGCGGCTGGTCGATATCGGCCACAACGATCGGGGCACGGGCGCCGGCGTGCGTGGGCTGGAAGCGTGGGAGATCGAGACGGCGCTCTCGCCGTCGGTCGTCGCGATGGCCTTTTCGGTCAATGCGACGAGCATCGTCGACCTGCCGACCGCGGTCGCGACCTGTCGCGCCAACGGCATTCCCCTGATCGTCGACGCGGCGGCACAGCTTCCGCCCAAGGAGAACCTGCGGCGCTTCATCGACATGGGCGTCGACCTGGTCGCGTTCTCCGGAGGCAAGGCTCTGGGCGGTCCGCAGGCATCCGGTATCCTGGCCGGCCGGCGCGACCTCGTGGCCTCGGCGCTGCTGCAGCAGCTCGACATGGACGTGGCACCGGACACCTGGTCACCGCCGCGCCTCGTCGATCGGGCGAACCTGCGCGGTGTCCCCCATCACGGGATCGGCCGTGGCTTCAAGGCTGGCAAAGAGGAGATCGTGGGCCTGCTCGTGGCGCTCGAGCGCTTCATCGCGGCCGACGATGCAGCCGCCAACGCCGCGCTCCAGACCCGGCTGGAAGTGATCGCCGTGTCGCTGGGTGTCTTCGATGTGAAGCTCGTGTCGGCGGCGCAGACCGGACGCGTGCCCGTGCTGGAGATCGCGGTGCCGGAGGCGCTCGCGGTCAGCGCCAGGCTGCAGAGAGGCGACCCGCCGGTCCACCTGTCGGAGCGGCACGCCGCGCGCGGCGTGCTCACGCTCGATCCGCAGGTCCTCCTGCCCGAACACGACGCGCCGCTGGCAGCGGCGCTTCGTGCCGTGCTTCAGTCCACCGTCGCCTGACCCTCGTCGCGATACGCCCAGCAGGTGTCGGGCGGCAGGGTGAGGGCGACCTCGCCGTCGGTGTGGCGGGCCGCGGTGCCGAGTTCCAGCACCTCGACCTTCTGGCCGCCGAACTCGACGTCGTAGATCGTCTGCATCCCCTGGTAGCGCCGCTCGACGACCCGGCCGGTGAAGCTGTTGGCGGGGCCGCGTTCGCCCAGACGGATGTTCTCCGCCCGCAAGGCCACGCGAGCATTGTCGCCGGGGCTGAGGGGCTGCGGCGTCCAGGCGGAGATCCGGCCGGCGGCGCCGAGGTCGATGACGGCCTGGTCCCCCGTGCGCTCCAGAACCTTGCCCTTGAGCACGTTCGAGGCGCCGGTGAAGTTGGCGACGAAGGAATCGGCCGGCCTGTTGTAGATCTCGCCCGGGGGCGCCATCTGCAGCAGCTTGCCGTCCTTCATGACGCCGATCCGGTCGCCCAGCACAACGGCCTCGGACTGGTCGTGCGTCACGTAGAGGCCGGTCATGCCGGTCATCTTCAGGATGCGGCGCAACTCGTCGCGCAGGCGGATGCGGAGCTTCGAATCGAGATTGGACAACGGCTCGTCGAGCAGCAGGAGTTGCGGCCGGTAGACCAGGCTGCGTGCCAGCGCGACGCGCTGCATCTGGCCGCCCGACAGCGACGTGACCGGCCGCTGGGCGTACTCGCCGAGGCCGACCAACTCGAGCGTGTCGCGGACCTTGGTCTCGATATTGTCGCTGCCGCTGGTGTTCTTGCGGCGATACTTCAGCGGATAGGCGACGTTCTGGTGCACCGTCATGTGCGGCCACACCGCATAGGACTGGAACACCATGCCGATGTCGCGTTCGCGCGGACTGACCAGCGTGCCGCGCTCGGGCTCCGAGACGACGCGGCCGCCAATCGAGATGCGGCCGCCGGTCGGATGCTCGAGGCCGGCGACGCAGCGCAGCGTCGTGGTCTTGCCGCAGCCCGAGGGCCCCAGCAGCACCACGATCTCGCCTGCCGGCACGTCGAAGCTCACGCCGTCGACGGCCGCCTTGCCGGTCCCGAACGTCTTGACCAGGTCCTCGATGAGGAGCGCAGCGCTCACTGGCGGTACCCGTAGGTCTTGTTCCACTCTTCCATCCAGGAGGCGCGCAGCTTGTCGAACTCCTCGAACTTCGGCACCCAGACCTTGATCACCTTGGGATCCCAGCCCTTCGGATAGGCTGGCGGCTCACTGAGGGACGTGATGTTGCCCAGCTTGTTGATCATGAAGGTCTGGCCTTCCTTGGACAGGCGCCAGTTCATGAACAGCCTGGCGGCGTTCGGATTCTTCGACGCCTTCGTAATGCCGTCGGCGTAGGGAACGATCGGGACGCCTTCAGGGGCGAAGATCGCCTCGGCCGGGGCACCCTCGACGATCTTGGTGAAGATGATGTTGTAGAGCAGTGGCGCGATCGAGACCTCGCCACGGACCAGCGCGTCCGAGAGCGGAGCTCCCGACGGATAGAGCGCGATGTTGAGCGCGGCCTGCTTCTTCCAGTAATCCTCGCCCAGTACCTGGCGCTCGAACATGATGCGCGTCCAGGTCGTGCCGCCCGACGGCCCGATGACCTGGCCGATCTGCTTGTCCTTGTATTCGGGCTTCGTCAGATCCATCCACGTCTTGGGGGCGTTCTTCACGAGCTGCGTGTTGTAGGCGATGGCCCAGCCCAGCGTCACGCCCGGCCACAGCTTCGGCGACACGAGCGCATCCTTGCGGTAATCGGCGGCGTTCGGTGGTGCGTAGTCCTGGAAGAGGTCGGCGATTTCCAGCATCAGGCCGCGGTCGGAATGATTGACGACGTCGGCGCCCAGCTTGTCGGCGGCCGCTTCGGTCTTGATGCGGGTGATGAGCTGGCCGCCCGGGGCCCGGACCATCGCGACCTTGATCTTGGGGAAGCGCTTGTTGAATTCCTTGATCACTTCCTGCTGCGTCTCGGCGAAGTCGGCCGTGTACAGGGTGAGGCCACCTTCCTTTTCGGCGGCGGCGATCAGTTCCTTGGAGCCGAAGGCGTCCTGCTGGGCGCGGGCGGGCAGCGCGGCGGTTGCCGCTGCGCCGGCGATGCCGGCCAGTATCGTTCTGCGCTTCATTGTCATTTCCTCCTGTTGTTCTGTCGTTAGCCCGCGCGGGCGGTGCTCTCGGCCGAGCCGCGGGAAAGCCAGGTGGTGATACCCAGAAGAACCCCGAGGATCACGGTCTGCACAAGGCTGAAGGCGGCGGTCTTGCCGATGTTTCCGCCCTCGTAATAGTCGAGCAGCAGCACGGCCATTACGGTCGTGTCGCTGGTGTAGAGGAACAGCGACGAGCCCAACTCTCGCACCGCCAGCACGAAGAGCAGCGTCATCGAGGCGATGATGCCGGGTCGGGCCAGCGGGACCATGATGGTGGCGATGGTGCTGAGAAGGCCGCGCCCGCAGATCCAGGCGGCTTCCTCGAGCTCCTTGTGGATCTGCATGAACGACGTGGAGAGCGACTTCACCGTGTCGGGGATGAAGCGCGCCACGAAGGCCAGTGCCAGGATCCAGATCGTGCCGTAAAGGCCGCCCGGCAGGCCGATCCAGGCCCACAGGTAGGCGACGCCGACGACCAGGCCGGGAATGGCGACGGGGATGGTCGACAGCAGGTCGATCGACTTGCGCCCGGCAACCTGCGTGCGGTTGATCGTGTAGCCGATCGCAAAGGCCAGGACGCCACCCACGACCGCGGTGATCACACCGACCTTCATGGTGTTCCAGATCGACGTCATGGTCAGCGGATTGTCGAAGATCGAATTGAAGTGAACCCAGCTATAGGCCTTCATGTCGAACACGGCCTGGAAGTCCTTGAAGAACAAGAACCTGCGGAACGCAGCGATCACCAGGGCGATCGTGGGCAATACGACGACGACGAAGAGATAGACGAGGGCGAGGCTGAAGGTGAGCCAGCGCCACGGACCGAGGTTCAGGCTGCGCGGGCGGAAGGCCTTGCCGGCGACGGTGGCGAAGCTGCGGCCCGACAGCACCCGCTGCTGCGCCCAGACCAGGATGGCGGTCACCATCATCAGCAGGATCGCGACGGCGGCGGCCGTGTTGTAGAGCGGCGGGGCCCAGGCGGTGAGCTTGAAGATGTAGGTCGTGAGAACGCTGATGTTCGCGGGGGCCCCCAGCGCGGCCGGGACACCGTAGATGCCGAGCATAACCACGAAGGACAACAGCGACCCTGCCAGGATCGCCGGTGCGATCAGCGGAAAGGTGACGGTGAACAGGGTCGTGAAGGCCGAGGCGCCGGCGACTTCGGAGGCTTCCTCGAGGCTCGGATCCATGTTCCGCAGCGCCGAGGCGGTGAACATGTAGACATAGGGTGCGTAGTAGAAGCCGAAGACCAGGATGAGGCCCGACATCGAGTAGAAGTCGAAACGGAAGTCGATGCCGGTCCACTTGAGCGCAGTGTTCAGCAGGCCTGTCTTAGGCGAGCCGAGGATGCTCCAGGCGACGCCCGCGACCAGCGGCGGTACGAACAGCGGGATCATGCTGGCAGCCGCGATGAACCCCTTGAAGGGCGTGTTGGTGCGCACGACGATCCAGGAGAAGGCCAGCCCGATCACGACCGCCAGGATCGTGCCGCCGCCGCAGGCGACCAGCGCATTGAAGAAGGCCAGGCGAACATTCTCATTGCCGAGCACCGCAATGAAATGGGTCAGAGAGGGATTGAACTTGCCGAACCCGTCGATCACCGGGTTGGAATCGCTGATGGCGCCGAAGAACAGCATCAGCAGCGGATAGATCACCAGGAAGGTCAGGATGATCAGCAACGCGCCGACCCAGAGCGGCGCGGCCCACCGGCGCGCCGCGGGTGCGGCTTCCGTGGACGCAGGCAAAGCGGCAGCACTCGTCGCCGTCAACGCGTTCTTCCTCCCGGTTCGTCCGCAGCCCCGAGAGGCAGCGGCTTCTTCATTAAGTGTGCGACCCTAGCCCAGATGCATTTCCGACGCTACGCCTTGCTGATGCGCGGAGTCGTCACCTGCCGGTGTGCAGCCTGCTAGTGGTCGCCATTCACGCCGGTCAGGAAACGCTCCGAATAGGAGTTCATGATCTGCTGCCAACTCGTCCGGGTGCCGCGCGCCGACCATTCGAAAATCGGCTTCAGCGTCTTCGTCGTGAAGTCCGTCATCGAACCGAATGAACCGGTGATGCCGTTGGTGATGATGTTGGCGTTCCGCGTGCCTTCCGGGTCGGCGGGCGAGGCCTTGGCCGCGAAATAGGAGAGATTGTAGTAGCTGTAGCTCGAGCAGCCGAAGAAGGCGTAGATCTGGTACTGGCCCTTGTTCATCTTGATGGGCGCGCCGATCTGCTCGCCCATGTAGGCGAGATCCAGCAGGCCGACGCGGGAATGCCCGGCGTACAGGAAAATGGAACCCCGCTCCGCGGCTTCCTTCGCCATGCAGAAGAAGGCGACGCTGTCCTCGCCGATGTTGGTGACACCCCAGAACAGCCGCACGACGATCCTGCGCGCGCCGTCGGTGCGGACATATTCTTCGACGTGGCCGGGCGAGGCGGCCAGCGGCTTCGTGTTGCCGCAGTCACGTTCGCGCTCGGCCACCGGGACGGTGCGGCCCGCGAAGCCCTGGCTTACCAGGAACTTGCGGATGTCGCGGTAGTCGCCGGCGTCGTAGTCCGTGTTCTTGTCAGGCGAAATATTGCCGTTCCTGTCCTCGTCGGCGCCGAAGGTCAGGACGACGCGGATCTCGCCGTTGCCGTTGGCCAGCCGCTCGTAGGCCGGCGCGGTATTGGCGGTGTTGGGCCGCCGGGCGAGGATCGTGGCGTCTGCCGTGGTGTAGTCGACGCCTTCGACCAACGGGCAGCCCTTGTTCAGCGGCGCCCAGAAGTAGGCCATGCGGTACTTCTCGCCCCAGCTGAAGCACTTGTCGGTCGATCGATCCCACACCTCGTCGAGATTGAGGGGGAGGCGCACCTTCACGACGTCCTGCAGTCCGTTGTCGAGAACGAACGTGCCGGTGTAGCGATAGCGGACATAGTGCTTGCCGGTCTTGCCGTCGCGTTGCCTGCCGAGAATGTCGACCTTTGCATCGTTCTTGACGGCGGCCTTCCTCGGCGCCGCCTGCAGCGGGCCGGCGAGATAGAGGAGCTGCCGGTTGATGTAGGAGGGCAGGAGGATGTAGTCGGGGGTGTCCTCCGCGATCTCGACCATGCTGACGAAGCTGACTTCGGCTTCGTACGAGTCCTTGGAGTAGTAGGCGAAGGCCGGGGAGCCGGCGAAGAGAAGCAGGCAGCCGGCAACGGCCGCCGACATCAGGCGATTGAACATGGTTCGACCGTAGCCCTTCGTGGCTTGCGACGTTAGTTTGTCGGGATGGAACTGAGAACGCACGACCGTTACGACTACGTCCCCCTGCGGGGCCGCGCCGACTACAGCTGGCCGGCTGGCCGACGTCTCGCCGTCTACTTTGCGCTCAATCTCGAGCATTTTTCCTACGGCGAGGGGCTTGGGGCGGAACTCGCACCGGGTGGTCCACATCCCGACATTCTCAACTATGCATGGCGCGATTATGGCAATCGCGTTGGCGCCTGGTACATGCTTGACGCCTTCGACGCCCTGCGGCTGCCGATGGCGGCCCTGGTCAACAGTGCGATGTATGACTACGCGCCGGAGCTGGTCGCCGCCTGCCGGGCGCGCGGCGACGAGATCGTGGGCCATGGCCGGACCAACGCCGAACGTCAGGGCGTGCTCGGCGAGGCGGACGAGCGGGCCTTGATCGCCGAAGCGACGTCGCGCCTCGCGGAAGCGGAGGGACGTCCGCCTGAAGGCTGGCTGGGGCCGTGGATCTCCCACAGCCACGTCACGCCCGACCTGCTGGCCGAAGGCGGCTATCGTTACCTGCTGGACTGGTGCATGGACGACCAGCCCATCTGGTTCCGTTGCCGTGGCGACAGGCGCATTCTCGCCGTGCCCTATCCCCAGGAAGTGAACGACATTCCGCAGATCGCCGGCCGCAAGATCGGTGGTGACGCTTTCGCCGACATCATCGTCGACCAGTTCGATGAGATGCTCGAGCTGTCGCAGGAGCGGCCGCTGGTGATGGGCGTGGCCTTGCATGCCTATCTGGTGGGCCAGCCGCACCGGCTGCGGCATCTCAAGCGCGCGCTGCGTCACATCGCGAAACATCGCGACCGGATCTGGCTGACGACGCCGGGCGCCATCGCCCGGCATTGCCAGTCCCTTCCCGCCGGTATCGTCCCGTAGGAGCCCCATGCGTCTGTTCACTGCCACGTTGGCGACCGAGACCAACACCTTTTCTCCCCTGCCGACCAGTCTGGAGAACTATCGCGAGTCGGTGTTCTTCCGGCCGGGCGAGCATCCGGCCGATGCGCCGCGCATGTGCACCGCGCCGCTGTTCGTCGCGCGGTCCCGCGCCGAGGCCGAAGGCTTCGAACTGGTCGAGGGGAGCTGCTTTGCTGCCAGCCCCGCCGGCACGACCAACCGCGCCGACTACGAGACCATGCGCGACGAGATCCTGGGGCAGCTTGCGGCGGCGCTGCCGGTCGACGGTCTGCTGCTCGGGCTGCACGGCGCGATGGTGGCGCATGGTTACGACGACGTCGAAGGCGACATCATCGAGCGGTGCCGCGCTCTCGCGGGGCCGAAATGCGTGATCGGCGTCGAACTCGACCCGCACTGCCATCTGACGTTGAAGCGCGTCTCCAACGCCGACATCATCGTTCTCTATAAGGAATTTCCCCACACCGACGTCGTCGAGCGGGCGGAGGACGTGCTCGACCTCGTTCTGGCCACCTTGCGCGGCAAGGTGAAGCCCGTGATGTCGGTCTACGACTGCCGCCAGATCCAGAGCTATCCCACGACGATCCAGCCGATGCGCGGCATCGTCGACCGCCTGATGGCGATGGAAGGCAAGGACGGGATCCTGTCCGTATCGATCGCACACTGTTTCCCCTATGGCGACGTGCCCGAGATCGGCACGCGCGTGCTGGTGATCGCCGACGGCGACAAGAAGAAGGCCGATGCACTGGCGACGCAGCTGGGCGAGGAGCTCGTGGGTCTGCGCGGCAAGACGGCACCGCAGGCCCTTGGCATCGCTGCGGGCATCAGCGAGGGCGTGGCCTTCAACGACCTGCCGGTCGTGATCGCTGATCCGGCAGACAATGCCGGCGGTGGCGCCCCGTCGGACAATACCGACATCCTGAAGCACTTGATCGAGAAGAACGTCGAGAGCGCCTGCCTTGGCCCGATCTGGGACCCGATCGCCGTCCGCATCTGCTTCGACGCCGGCCTCGGGGCCCGGATCGGTCTCCGGTTCGGCGGCAAGATCGCGCCGAGTTCCGGCCAGCCGGTCGATGCGGAGGTCGAGATCATCGGCCTGAAGCGCGACGGCTGGCAGAGATTCGGGCCGACGCAGGTGCCGGTGGGCGACTGCGCGGCGGTGCGCATCGGCGGGGTCGAGGTCGTCCTGAACGCCAAGCGCACACAGGCGACCGGACTCGAACTCTTCACCAATGTCGGGATCGACCCGACTCAGCGGAAGATCGTGGTCGTGAAATCGACGAACCATTTCATGGCGGCCTACGGGCCGATCGCAAAGAAGGTGATCTACGTCGAATCGAGCGGCCCGCTGCCGCGCGACCACCGCAAGGTCCCCTACACGAAGGTTGAGCGTCCGATCTGGCCGCTCGATGAAGGCGCCGCGCCGCGGGGTTTGATTTTCTAGCGCGCTGGACAAAGCGAAGCACTGCTTTGCATACTCTCTGCGGGGAGTAAGGGAGTGTTCAGAATGTTCAACCGAGTCTTCGCGGGCGCGCTCGCGCTGGCGCTGCCATTCGCTGCCGTCCAGGCACAGGCACAGGAGAAGGTCCTCAAGGCCGTGATGCACGCCGACGTGCGCGTCATCGATCCGGTCTGGACGACGCAGACGATCGCCAACATTCACGGGGCGCTGATCTACGACACGCTGTTCGGCAACGACGCCGATCAGAAGCCGCATCCCCAGATGGTCGGCAAGTACGAAGTCAGTCCCGACAAGCTCACCTACACCTTCACCCTGCGCGACGGGCTCAAGTTCCACGACGGCTCCCCCGTCACGACCAAGGACGTCATCGCCTCGCTGAAGCGGTGGGGTGCCAAGGACGGCGTCGGCCAGCGCCTGATGGGCTTCGTGACGAAGATGGAGCCGGTCGACGACAAGACCTTCACCATGGTGCTGAAAGCGCCCTATGGCATGGTGCTCGAATCGCTGGGCAAGACCAGCAGCTCGATCCCCGCCATCATGCGCGAGAAGGATGCGCTGACCGATCCGCAGCAGCAGGTGAAAGAGGCGGTGGGGTCCGGCCCCTATGTCTTCGCCAAGGACCAGTGGGTGCCGGGCAGCAAGGCGGTCTATCTCAAGAACAAGGACTATCAGCCGCGCACCGAGGCGCCGTCTTCCTTCGCCGGCGCCAAGATCCCGGGCGTCGACCGGATCGAACTCGTGTGGATCTCCGATCCGCAGACGGCGATGTCGGCCCTGGTCAACGGCGAGATCGATTTCTACGAGGCCCCGCCCAACGACTTCCTGCCGCTGCTCGAGAAGGCGCGCGGC
>CAIYWM010000529.1 GCA_903929895.1 uncultured Alphaproteobacteria bacterium | reverse complement strand
TGGCATCACGGTGACACCGTTCTGGCGTACGGCCAGGGCGGTCGGCAGATACTCCTTGATGGCAACTTCGCGATCGAGCTGGACGTCGCGCGCCCGGTAGGTAATGCCGAAGCCGCCTTGACCCAGCACAGACAGGACTTCATAGCGCCCGATCAGCGTGCCCACCGGCAAGGCGACGAAATCGACGTCCGGATCGGTCGCCGTCGTCTCCGGTCTCATATCGACCATGAAGGCCGCTCTCCCCTTCGGGTCAATGCCGGCCCAGGCGTTTTCGCCATCTCAAGAGACCCCAATACTCTTCTCAATCCTGGCAACCCGACTTCGCGATCGGGATAGCGCTGTGAACACGACCGTATACGCCGCCGCGCGGCCTCCCATGAGGCCGCATAACACCGCACACCCCCCAACGGCGCCCTTGCAGTGCGACTGACTCGGCACCTCCGCCCTGCGATAGCAGCCGCCCCGGCCCCGTAGTCCTCCCCAACCGCATCCTCTACGCTTGCGGAAAGCAGGCGACATGACCTGCCCCGGAGGAGACATCGATGCGCCTGACACGTCGCGCCGCGCTGGGCGGCCTTTTGGCCACGTCACCCGTTCTGGCAACGACACCTGCTTTTGCGCAGAAAAGCGCCCCCGGAAGCGACTGGCCCAACCGGCGGCTGCGGCTGCTCGTGCCGAGCGCGGCCGGTGGCTACGAGGTCTATGCCCGCATCCTGGCGCCGCGGCTCGCCGAGCTGCTGGGGCAGCCGGTGGTGGTCGACAACAAGCCCGGCGCCAACGGCATCATCGGCATGCAGGAGGTCCAGCGCAGCGCGCCCGACGGCTACACCTTCATGTTCGCCCATGTCGGCGCCATCTCGATCGGCATCAGCATCTATCCCAACATGCCGCTCGATCCGGTCGACGATCTCGCGTCGATCTCGGTGGCCGTCACCTCGCCGCTGGTCTGGGTGGTGACGCCCTCGCTGCCGTTCAAGACCATGCCCGAGTTCATCGCCAAGGCGCAGGCCGAGCCCGGCCAGTGGCGCTACGGCCTGCCGGCCTCCGGCAGCATCCCGCACCTGGTCGCCGAGGACAGCAAGATCCGCCACAAGCTCGACATGCCGGCCGTGCCCTATCGCAGCACGCCGCAATCGCTGCTCGCGGTGATCAACGGCGAGGTGCCGATCACCGTCGACAGCCTGGGCGCCAGCGCCGGGCACATCGCGGGCGGCAAGCTGCGCGCGCTCGCCATCACCTCGCGCGAGCGCTCGCCGCGCCTGCCCGACGTGCCGACCATGATGGAGCTGGGCCTCGATCAGCGCGAGTGGGTGGCCTGGTACGCCTTCATGGCGCCCAAGGGCACGCCCGACGAGATCGTCCAGAAGCTGAACGGCGCGATCAACCAGGCGCTGCAGGAGGAGGCGATCGCGACCAAGATCCGCGAGCTGGGCGCCTCACCCCGGATCACGACGCCGGCCGAGACGCTCGCCTTCATCACGGCGGAACGCGCCGATTTCGGCGCCATCGCCAAGGCCGGCAAGATCCGCGTGGAGTAGGGCCGGTCGTGCCGGTTGTTCATGAGATGAAGGAATGAACCTTCCGGCCGAATGAATTTCCAGCCGCCGCGACGACACCCTAGCCTTCTTCACTTCGAATGAAGGAGAGGCGGGATGGCGAGACGTCGGGCGATGGGATGGCTGGCGGCGGCCGCGGTGGCGCTGATGCTGCCGGCGGCGGGCGAGGCGCAGCAGCCGAAGACGCTGCGCGTGGTGATGCATTCCGACCTCAAGATCCTCGATCCGATCTGGACCTCGGCCTTCATCGTGCGCAACCACGGTTACATGGTCTACGACACGCTGTTCGCGCTCGACGGCGACCTCAAGGTCAAGCCACAGATGGTCGAGACCTGGAGCGTCACGCCCGACAATCTCACCTGGACCTTCACGCTGCGCGACGGGCTCGAGTTCCACGACGGGCAACCCGTGACCACCGAGGACGTTCTGGCCTCGCTCAAGCGCTGGGCGGTGCGCGATTCGGTGGGCCAGATCCTCTGGGGCAAGCTTTCCGAGGCCAAGGCGATCGACGCGAAGACTTTCCAGCTCGTGCTCAAGTCGCCGACCGGCGTGGTGCTGCAGGCGCTGTCCAAGCCCTCGGGCAATCCCTTCATCATGCCCAAGCGGGTCGCCGAGACCTCGCCCAACGACCAGATCAAGGAGTTCGTGGGATCGGGCCCGTTCATCTTCAAGACCGACGAGTGGAAGCCCGGCGACAAGACGGTCTATGTGAAGAACCCGAAATACAAGCCGCGGTCCGAGCCCGCGTCCGGCCTTGCCGGGGCTAAGGTGGCGAAGGTCGACCGGGTCGAGTGGATCGCCATGCCCGACCAGCAGACCGCGGTGGGTGCCTTGCAGGCCGGCGAGATCGACATCATCGAGGCGCCACAGCACGACCTCTATCCGCTGCTGAAGAAGGACCGCAACGCCGAGCTGATCAATCCCAGCAAGTGGGGCAGCCAGTACATCTATCGCTTCAACCAGCTGCACAAGCCGTTCGACAATGCCAAGAACCGGCAGGCGATGCTCTACGCCCTGAACCAGAAGGACTTCCTCGACGGCGTGATCGGCGACCCGCAGTTCTACCAGGTCTGCAAGGCCATGTTCATCTGCGGCGGGCCGTACGAAACGACGGTGGGCTTCGAGGACAAGTACGAGAGCGACTTCGCCAAGGCCAAGCAGCTGCTGGCCGAGGGCGGCTACGACAACACGCCGGTCGTGCTGCTGCATTCGACCGACCTCTATGCGCTGGCCAACATGGCGCCGATCGCCAAGGCGCTGATGGAGAAGGCCGGCATGAAGGTCGACATGCAGTCGATGGACTGGCAGACGCTGGTCGCGCGCCGCGCCAAGAAGGACCCGCCGGACAAGGGCGGCTGGAACGTGCTGATCACCTCGACCTCGGCGCCGGATGCGCTCGATCCGCTGGCGCTGGGCTTCATCGTGGCGACCTGCGACAAGGCCCCGTTCGG
>CAIYWM010000528.1 GCA_903929895.1 uncultured Alphaproteobacteria bacterium | reverse complement strand
GCGGCGCCGCGCGATCTCCTCGGGCGGCAGACCCTTCAGCCGCTCGGCGAGCGCACTCCAGCGGTCACGGCCGCCCGATTCGAAATGCCGCCACCGCGAATGGAACGGGATCGACGCCGGATTGGGGAAGCGCTCGCGTGTGACGGCGAGGGTCGCCTGCACGGCCGCTTCCAAACCATTGGCGTCGAACTGGAACCACTGCGACTGCCCGTCGACGACATACTTCAGGACCTTCGCCGCCCGCTCGCGGATCGCGACGGGTGTGCGGAGGTACGCCAGCGAATCATTCATCGAGGCCACGTCCCTTGGCCCGTGCCAGCTCGTTCGAGCCCGGCTTGGTCGGGCTGAAATAGCCAGCCGCTTTCTTGGCATCCATCTCGACCAGCGCGTCGGCGGGGATCAGGTGCTCGGGGATCGGCACCTGCTCGACGATCTCGATACCCTGCTCGCGCAGCGCGTCGGACTTCATGTTGCTCATCGAGGCGAAGCGGTCGATGCGGCTGATGCCCAGCCAGTGGAAGATGTCGGGCATCAGCTCCTGGAAGCGCATGTCCTGCACACCCGCCACGCATTCGGTGCGGTTGAAGTACTGCGCCGCCGAATCGCCGCCGGGCTGGCGCTTGCGCGCGTTGTAGACGAGGAACTTGGTCACCTCGCCCAGCGCGCGGCCTTCCTTGCGATTGTAGATGACGACGCCGACGCCGCCCTTCTGTGCCATCTCGATGCAGATCTCGATCCCGTGCGCCAGGTAGGGCCGGCAGGTGCAGATGTCGGAGCCGAACACGTCGGAGCCGTTACACTCGTCATGGAGGCGGCAGGCGATCTTCGTCTCGGGCTTGCCGAGCTTCGACACGTCGCCGAAGAAATAAATCGTGGCGCCCCCGATCGGCGGCAGGAACAGTTCGAGGTCGGGCCGCGTCACCAGCTCGGTGTACATGCCGCCGGTCTGCTCGAAGAGCGTGCGGCGCAGGTCGACTTCCTTGACGCCGAAGCGCTCGGCGATGCCGGGCAGCCACCAGACCGGCTCGATCGCCGCCTTGGTGACCTTCACATCGCCGGTGCCACTCAGGATGTCATTGTCGGGTTTGAGTCGGCCAGCGGCCATCGCCTCCATGATCTCGGGCATGTTCACATGCGCCTTGGTGATGGCGATGGTCGGCCTGATGTCCCAGCCCGCCGCCAGCTTGTCGGCGAAGACCTCGGAGACCAGGTGCCCCCACGGATCGAGCGACACGATCTTCTTCGGGTCGAACCAGGATTCGAACGGCCCGATGGCCACGGCCGGTGAGGTGTTGGTGAGGTCCGGACGGTGATCGGCCTTGAGTTCCTGCGCGGCGATGGCGAGCGCGCGATAGATGCCGTAGCTGCCGGAATGGACGCCGATGACGTTGCGGCGGGAGGTGAGGCCGACGGAGCCGACGACCGGGCCCCTCACCGCAGGATCGCGCGCGCCCCAGACCACCGGAGGGGCCGGTTGGCCTCCCTGGCTGGGATGGGTGTTCAGTCTGATATGCGCCATCTGCTTTCCGATCCTCCGGGAGCGGGAAAGCGAGGAAGCTTACAGCGGCCGGATGACCAAAGGAAGACGTAGGGATGGCCCCGACGCGGCATGGCTACCGAGACGTTCACGCACCGTGATGCAAGACTACACTCCGCAGCTAAGGCTCCGGCGCGTCGGCTACTTACCGCCGCCACCGCCATCGCCCCCACCGCCATCACCGGCACCCGCATCGCCGCCACCAGCATCGCCATGCTCATGCACATCGCCTCCACCGCCACCGGAAATCTCGACCGAGAATCCGCCCCAGGAAATGCCTCGACCCAGGTTCGTGTCGTCCGTCTGCGGCCATGCCCTGGCGATGAGCCCCGCCGCGATGGAACCAGCAAACGCGCCGGCAAGGAGGCAACCGACCCAGGCGTCGCCGTTCTCCGCCAAGGGGTTCACGACATAGACCATCGCCCGCGCCACACTGGCAACTACTGCAACGAGTATCAGTTGAAGAAGCAAGGAGGGGATTACGATCTTGCGCTTCATTGCCTGCTACGGCGCTCGGAGATCAGTGGCCGCCAACGCTGGCGCCATCGCCACCATTGCCATGCCCAGCATGACCGGAGGAAGCATGGCCCGACGAACCTCCACCGGATCGGCCTTGTAGCGAGCCTGCATCCGGCAAACAGACACTGGCGGCCATCGCGCCTGCTCCGACAACCACTCCCCGTCGTATGGCGACATGCCTTGGAACCGGGGTTCGGGCTTTTCTTCAGCCGGTGATTTGTGTTTCTGGCGATTGGTCGCCAGGATCAAGCACGCTGCGGCCGCCAGGGTGATGCAGATAGACCAGACTTGTTCGCTGTCCGCCAGCGGACGCCAATACTGGATATCGATGCGTGTCGCTATCGCCACGGCAGCGAAAAGCAGGATGTAGACGACGACCTTCATCCGGCGTTTCGATCCTGCCAGATCGAAGTGCAAATCTTATCGGGCATGCCACCATACATTGACCCAAGATCCGGCCAAAAGCGAGGCCCCGCTCCGGGCTTATCCCTTGGCGGCGAGGTCTATGGCGCGACGGTACATGGTCATGGCGGCTTCAGGCGTGTTGTAGCCGGCATGGGCCGTGAGCGTGACATTGTCGAGCTTGAGCAGCGGTTCATCGGGAGGCGTCGGCTCCTTGCCGAAGACGTCGGTTGCGTAGTGGCCGATCCGGCCCGAGCGCAACAGCTCGACCAGCGCCGGCTCGTCGACGATGCCCGCCCGTGCCGTGTTGACGATGACGACGCCCGGCCGGGTCTTTTCCAGCTTCGCGCGATCGAGGAAACCGCGCGTGGCCTCGTTCAGCGCGAGATGAAGACTCACGATGTCGGATTGCGCCAGCAGCTCGTCGATCGTCACCGTCGGCACGCTGCCGCCCGAAACAGGCGAACGGTTGTAGGCGATCACCTTCAGGCCGATGCCCTGGGCGATGCGCGCCATCTCGCGGCCGATGCCGCCCAGCCCGACAACGCCCAGCGTCTTGCCCCTGAGCTCCATGCCCTGCATCGGCCGCCAGCCGCCGCCGCGCACGATGCCGTGCATGGTCGCGATGTGGCGGGCCGCGGCAAAAACCAGGCCCATCGCATGCTCGGCGACCGTGGTGTCGCCGTAGCCGCCGATGGTCGAGACCTTGATGCCGAGTCGTTCCGCCGCCGCGAGGTCGACGAAGCTCGCGGCCCCCGTGCCCAGGAAGACGATGTGCTTCAACCCGGTGCAGCGCTTCAGCGTGGGCTCGCTGAAATAGGTCGCGTCGTTGATGACCGTGTCATAGCCGGCGACCTTGCCGGGCACCTCCTCCTCGGAGACGGGCCCCATGCCGACGTCGATCGGAATGTCCGTCGGCCCGTGGACCTGCTTCCACACACGGTCGATGTCGGGTGTCGAATCGATGAACAATGTCTTCGGCAGGGTCGTCCTCCCCGGTTTGCCCCGACGATAGTCCGCAGGGCGCGAACTGTCTGCTAGGGTAGCGGGATGAACCGTCGCTTCCTCCTCGGCGCCCTGCCGATCTTCGCCGCTGCCCCCGCCTTCGCCCAGCAGCTTCCGGCCATCCGGACCGTCACGCTGTCGCCGGCGCCTGCCAGCACGACCATCACCGGCAGCCTCGCCGACACCAAGGCGCGCGCGCTCTACTACGTGCCGGGCCAGGCCGGCCAGACGATGAACGTCATGGTCATGTCGCCCGGCAACAACGTCGTATTCCAGGTCTGGGAGCCGGGCACCGCCGCCCGGACCCATGCTGACGGGACCCTCGCCCTGGACGGCAAGCCCATGCACGATGCCGGTCCCACCGAAGAGCCCGCCGCCTGGATCGGCGCCCTGCCCAAATCCGGGCCGTATCTGCTGGTTGTCTATAGTCGCCGCGACGCGGCCACCTACACCGTGACGATCTCGGTAACGGCGCAGTAACTTTTCAAGGTTGCGCCGGTACTGCAATATATCTAGCTTCCGCGCCGTGTGGGTGGGCCGGCGTGGGGATGCTGGCCCGTCAGTTCGAAGTCGGGGAATTGACCGAGGAGCTGGACATGAAAATGCTCGTCGCGGGCACTGTGGCGCTTGCCGCGGTGGCCGCCATCGCCGCCGGAACCATTGCCTATTCGCAGTCGACCGGTCCGAAGCCCGGCCTGGGCCAGGCCCAAGCCCAAGCCCAGCCCCAAGCCCCGGCACCGCGCCCGATTCAGGCTCCGGCTCCAGCTCCTTCCTGCCTGACGCAATACACACCGATGCCGGGCCAGTCGGCGATCACCATGATCAGGGCCGGATACGAGATCAAGGCGGCGGTGCCGAACGGCCTTTGGCTGCAGAAGGACAAGGACCTCTACTACTGCAATTCCGGCCGGCCGATCGAAGGCGATGTCCAATGCTGGCAGATGCGCGAAGTCACACGCTGCTGACCGGCCCCCCGTAACAGGGCATGCTCGCCTCCAACACAAGATGGAGGATGGCATGCCCGATCTCTTTCCGACGACCGGCGAAGCCGAGGAAGACAAGCTCAAGCAAGAGACCGCGGCCGGCGGCCCCGGTATCGTGAACCATCTCGCCCCTGACTCCTTCCAGAAGGATGGGTTGCGGCCCTTCTTCGAGTATCGCCCGCTGGGACTGAAGGAGCTGACCGGCGGCAAGGTCGGCGCGCATGTCATCCGCGCCGTGCCCGGCCAGCATCCTGACGCGCCGCGCCACAGCCACGCCCTCGAATTCCAGTTCGTCTATATCCTGAAGGGCTGGGCCATCTTCGAATACGAGGGCTACGGGCAGCACAAGCTGGTCGCCGGATCGACCGTCTATCAACCGCCCGGCGTCAAGCACAAGGAGATCGACCACAGCGACGATCTCGAACTGATCGAGATCACCATGCCGGCCGACTTCGAGACGACGGTCGTCGATTGATCTTCTGAACAGCGCCGACGCCATAGCGGAGATGACAGAGCTGCGAAAGAAGGTCGAAATGCTTCCGTCCGGTGCTGCCGATATCGTCCGCATCCTGCGCTCCCGGCGCGTCGAAGAGGAACTGGCCGCACGCCAGAACCCCTTCCTGGTCGAAGCCCTGCGCAAGGAAAAGCTCGAGGGGCAGCTCATTGCCGCCTGGGCTCGAACGGTCGCGCTGGCGGCGAGCGGCGTCCTGATCACCTTCCAGAACCCGAACTGGAGCGTTCTGTACTTCCACGTATTTCTGCTGGTGTTCATCGCCCTGGGCTGGGCGCAGCTGCGTTATGCGACGGTGGGACACTCCCGCATCGAGCTCACGCTGATCATGGCCGACCTCGTGCTTCTGGCGGCCGTCCTCACCGTCCCGAATCCCTTCGCGCCCGAGGCCTTTCCAACGGCCATGATCTATCGCTTCGAGACGCTTCCCTATTTCTTCATCATCCTCGCGCTGGCGACACTCGCCTATACCTGGCGCACCCTCCTCACCATGGGCGTGGCCGCTGCCTTGATCTGGTTCCTGTCGGTGGTGGGCGTCGCCGTTTTCGGTACGACCAACCCGGAACTGGGCGGCAAGGTCGCCGCAGCCTACGCCGCCATACCCAGCATGCGCGACATCGTCGATCCGAACTCCGTGGTCTGGTCGATCCGCGCACAGGAGATGGTCATCTTCTTCCTCGTTGCAGCGATCCTCGCCCTCCGCGGACAGCGGTCGAACGCCCTGTTGATTCGCCAGGCCGGAATCGCGGCCGAACGTGCCAACCTCTCGCGCTACTTTCCGCCCTCGCTCGTGGACGAACTGGCATCCGCCAGCGGCGATGTCGGATCGGTCCGGTCGCAGGACGTCGCGGTGCTGTTCGCCGACATCGTGGGCTTCACCCAGCTCGCCGAGCGCGAGAATCCCGAGACGGTGATACGGATCCTCAGGAGCTGCCACGCCGTCATCGAGGAGGCGATCTTCTCCAACGGCGGCACCCTCGACAAGTATCTCGGGGACGGCGTGATGGCGACCTTCGGCACCCCCCGGGTCTCGCCGGCCGATTGCGCCAACGCACTTGCCGCCGCAAGGGACATTGTCGAGGGGATTGCGGCCGGAAATGCCGCACTGGCGAAGGCCGGTCTTCCACAGTTGCGCATCTCGGTCGGCGTTCATTTCGGTCCGGCGATCATCGGCAACATCGGCTCGGAGCGACGGCTTGAATTCGCGACGCTCGGCGACACCGTAAACGTGGCCAGCCGGCTGGAGGCGGCTACACGCAGCCTCGGATGCCGGATCGTCGCCAGCGACGCGGTCGTGTCTCGTAGCGAGGGCGACGTGAGAAGCGATTTCCGACACGTCCCGGCGCTCAGCCTGCGCGGTCGGGCGGCCCCCATCGATGTCTGGGTTGCCTAGCGGCAACCAGGCCGCCCTCAGGCTCCGTGTCGCAGCAGTCGCCCCGAATAGGTGTTGGTCGGGCGATCGTCGCGCATCGTCACCTGGCCGTTGACCAGGATGTACTTGTACCCTGAGGCCCGCTGCACCCGGCGCCATTCGCCGCCCGGCAGGTCGTGCGCGATCTCGTCGGGCAGGACCTTCAGCCCGTCATAGTCGTAGATCACGATGTCGGCCGGCGCGCCCTTCTTCAGCATGCCGCGCCCGCGGAAGCCCGCGACCTCGGCCGGCAGCGCCGACAGCCGCCAGTGCACGTCCTCGAGACTCAGCATGCCGTGCTGGCGCACCACCTTGCAGATCGTCTCGGTCGGATAGCGTCCGGCCGTGAGGAACTTCGTGTGGGCGCCGCCGTCGGAGACCCCGAACAGGATGTAGGGATCGTCGACCAGCTCCTTCAGGTACTCGATACTGCCGTTGGGCGGGGCGGCAAAGAACTCGGTCTCGAGATTCTCCTCGACCGCCATGTCGAGCATGACGTCGACCGGATGCTTGCCCATCTTCTCGCCGGCATGGGCCAGCGTGTGGTCGAGCCACTTCTTGTTGCGTTCCAGCTTGGGCCCGACGATGGCGATCTGCGGCAGCGGGCCTGTTGCCGTGATCGGCAGGTTCTCGCGCAACTTCGCGCGCCGCGCCGGATCGGCGAGCTTTGCCAGCCGCTCCTCGCGCGTGCCGGTCGTGGCGTCGCACCAGTCCTGCGAATCGTCGAACAGGTTCCAGTCCTCGAAGGTGAAGGTGAAGCCCGCGTCGGTCGTGAGCCCCTGCCCCACCACGCGGATACCGCGCTCGCGGCAGCTCTTCAGCCAGGCGAGCGCGCGGCGATGGATCTCGGG
>CAIYWM010000527.1 GCA_903929895.1 uncultured Alphaproteobacteria bacterium | reverse complement strand
GGCTTGGACAGCTGAACCCCGCGCCGCACGGTGTCGGACCAGGACTTGCTGTTGAGCGCCTTGTGCTCCCACAGGAGCGGCCAGGGTGCACCGATGTCGGGACCGGCGACGATTACGCCGTCGATGTGGCCACGGATACGGCCGTTGGCGGTTACGAAGCCGAACTGCTCGCCATCGGCCCGGTGAGTGCGCAGGTCGAAGCCGGCGACCCGCAGCCATTGCACCGACAGCGTCTCGAACTGGTGACCCGCGTCGAAGATCCGGAGCGTTCGCCCGTCGAACCCCTTTCCGGCATCGACGGCTGCGTGGGCGTATTCGTAGGCGAGCTTGCGCGCGCACGGTTCGCCGATCCGGCTGCCGCCGAGATAATCACGGGGACGCCGCGCCTGGTTGCGTTCGACCAACGCCTTGTCGATCAGGGCATTGACGCGGTCTGCGACCGCAGGCGCCGGAGGCGTACCGTACAGGGCATGCGAGCCGTGGTTCAGGTCGATCATCGATGGCTCCTCAGAACGGCACGTCGCCGGTGGCGGACTGGCGCTGCATCGAGTCCTGGAAGCCGTCGACACAGGCCTCGATGATGCGATCGATGTCGGTGGCGGCGCGGTCGTGGAACGCCGCCAGCAGGCCCAGTTCCGAGAGCGTCTCGGCCAGGAACCGTCGAGCGTCCCTGATCGCCTTCTGCTCCATGTCCGTCTTGTCGATCATGCCGTTGTTCCTGTTGGCGAGTGCCGAGCCGCCGTCGAGGCAGCGCATCGAGCAGAAGCGGTAGTAGGGAAAGTGGTCCCAGAGCAGCCGGTGGACGTAGCCGAAGCCACGCCCCTCCCGGCCGCACAGGGCGCAGGGCGTTACGCGAGCAAGAACCGGGTCAGGGCCTCGGCGTTGTCGGCCTTGGTCCTGATCCGCTCCATGCCCAGCACGACGAAGCGCGAGATCGCGTTGGCGGCCATGGCCTCGAGGTCCGCCAGGGTGAGACTGGCGATGGGTTGGTGAAGCCTTCCGCGTCCTTCGAGCCATGTGCCGATCGCCCTGGCTGCTTCCCGGGTCATGTGTGCCTGCCATTCGTCCGAGGTCATGGCGGTCAGCCGTTCAGCCAGCTCGGACCCGACACCGCTGCTGCCGCAGGGGCCGCCTGAGGTGCTTTTGCCGGCGTGGCCGGGTTCCAGGCGGGCGCGGCAGTGGCAGCAGCAGCCGGCGCGGACCGTGCGCGGGGCTTGCTCGGGGCGGGCGGCACGCACTCGCCGTCGAGGACACGGCGCCACTCAGGCTCCGTGGGCAGCACCACGCGTGCGAGCCTGTTGCTGTCGCCGTAGCGCGGATTGCTGCTGGGCTCGACCGAGATCACACCGACGAAGGTCACGCCGGACAGGTCCGACAGGCCGCGCAGGATCCGCTTGGCCTTCGTAGCTTCGCTCATGTCCCGGGGATCGAGCCCGAGGCCGCTGTCGATCATGGCGCGGAAGATGCTCTTGCTGATCTTCCAGCCGATCGACGCGCCCTTCTCGTCCACCTTGCCTCCCGACACGGTGAACAGTTGCCAGAACTTGCGCCGAGCGTAGGGGCCCTCAGTCACCGTGAACTCGCAGTCGAGCGACTTGACGTCACTGCCGGGCGAGTTGGACGCCTTGAGCAGACCCCGGTCGATCTCGCTGTCGCCGTCGGAACCGCCGCGGCGGATGGTCATCGTCACCTTGGCGAAGGTCCCGTCGGGGATCAGGTCACCGCCGGCCTGGGGCTCGGCATCGTTCATGTCGAAGGTCATCGCAGTCATCCTCTGTTGGGGGTGTTGATCTTGGCGAGCAGCGCGCCGAGGTCGGGCGGCTCCGTCACGTCGAGGCGGCCGGAACGGTCCTTGGCCGGCAGGCCGTAGGGATTGCCGGCGCGGCACACCAGACGGCGGGTGTCGGCGCGTTCGGGATCATGGCGCCAGCCGTCGCCCTCGGGCTCGAACAGGCTCATGGAGATCACCTGGTCGACGATGCCGGGAAGCTCTCGGCCGGCCTTGCCGCCCTCCATCTGCGGCTGCCAGCTGGTGCGGCTGAACTCGTCAGTGATGCGTTCGAGGATGCCGACGAAGATCACCGTCCTGCCCTGGGCGTGCTGGAGGTGCTTCAGCAGCCCGATCACCTCCCGGGCGAGCACGCCATACGCCCCGCGCGAGTCGGGCTTGCCCGTCTTCTCGGAAAAGGATTCGGGTCGCGTCTTCGCCCATACCATCGCCTGACGGGTGAGATCGGTGATCGAGTCGACGAACACGATGCTCTTGCTGGCCAGCAGGCGGACCAGGTCGGGATAGGCCTGCGCCAGATGCTGGTAGTGGCCTTCGGAGAAGAAGCCGTTCGGATCGGCGGCGGGATTGATGCCGCCCACGAGGCAGCCGATATCGAGGGCGTCCGTGAAGGTCCGCACCGGGATGCTGTCGCCCGGCCAATCCTGCACCGACTTCATGCCAGCCTCGAGATCGAGGCAGAGCGTCTCCTTCGGCGGCAGCGTCTTCAACAGCGAGGTCTTGCCCGCTCCTGGAGGGCCGAAGATCGCGGCCGAGGTCTTGTTGTTGGCGGACGACAGGCGCTCGTCGGCGGTAACGATGCGCAGGCTCATTGTCTGTGCTCCCCGAGATGTAGCGAGATGCTGGGCTTTCCCGTCCGGACCGTGCGTGCCGGCTCGAACTGGCGGCGGATATGATCGGGCCAGGCCGTGTACTTGCGCTCCGGCACCTTGATGGCGATCTCGACGTACTGGTCGGG
>CAIYWM010000526.1 GCA_903929895.1 uncultured Alphaproteobacteria bacterium | reverse complement strand
CTCCGGGCCGAGGACGGCTCGATCCATGGCGGCTGCAACGTGGAGAATGCGGCCTATCCTCAGGGCCTCTGTGCCGAGGCCGGTGCCATCGCGGCCCTGGTCGCGGCGGGCCACAAGCGGATCCTCGAATGCGTCGTGGTCGGCCCCGGCCCTGAAGTCATCACGCCCTGCGGCGGCTGCCGGCAGAAGCTGCGCGAGTTCGCGGCCGACGACGTGCCGGTCCATCTCTGCGGGCCCGACGGGCTGCATCGCACCGTGACGCTGGGGCAGCTCCTGCCGATGTCCTTCGGTCCGCAGCATTTCGTCCAGCCGTGAGTGACGTGCTCGACCGCGCCGCCCCGGGCTTTCGGCCTAAGGTTGCCCTGATCCTCGGCTCCGGCCTCGGCGGCTTCGTCGAGGAGGTGAAAGCGGTCGCCACGATCCCCTACGCCGACCTGCCGGGCTTCCCGCAGCCGACGGTGGGCGGCCATGCCGGCCGGCTGGTGCTGGGCCATGTCGGGCCGACCCCGGTCGCTGTGCTGCAGGGCCGGGCGCACTACTACGAGCGCGGCCGTGTCGACGAGATGAAGGGCGTCATCGATTCGATGGCCGCACTGGGCTGCGAGATCCTGCTGCAGACCAATGCGGCCGGCAGCCTGCGGCTCGACATGCCGCCGGGGTCGGTGATGGCGATCAGCGATCACATCAACTTCACCGGCGTCAATCCGCTGTTCGGCGTGGGGACGGGCGACAACCGCTTCGTCGACATGGTCGATGCCTACGATCCGTTTTTGCGCACGAAATTGATGGAAGCGGCGCGTGCGGCCAACGTCGTCTGCCACGAGGGCGTCTACATCTTCTTCAGCGGGCCGAGCTTCGAGACACCGGCCGCGATCCGTGCCGCGCGCGTGCTGGGCGCCGATGCCGTGGGCATGTCGACGGCCCCCGAGACCATCCTGGCGCGCCATGCCGGCCTCAAGGTGGCGGCGCTGTCGCTGATGACGAATTATGCCGCGGGCCTCGTGCCCGGCGCGCTTGCCCATGAGCAGACGCTTTCGGTGGCGACCGCGGCGGCGGACAAGGTGCGCCTCGTCCTGCGCACCTTCCTCGAACGGTGCGCCTGAACATGCTGCCGCAGGAGATCATTCGCCGGAAGCGCGACGGGCACGAACTCTCCGACGAGGAGATCGCCTTCATCGTGCGCGGCATCCACGACGGCACCCTGAGCGAGGGCCAGGTGGCGGCTTTCGCGATGACCGTGTTCTTCCGCGGCATGACGGTGCCGGAGCGGGTGGCGCTGACCCTGGGCCTCGCGCGTTCGGGCATCATGCTCGACTGGCGCGATCTCGCCCTGCCGGGGCCGGTGCTCGACAAGCATTCGAGCGGCGGTGTCGGCGACAAGGTGAGCCTGATGCTGGCGCCGATCGTGGCCGCCTGCGGCGCCTTCGTGCCGATGATTTCCGGCCGCGGCCTCGGCCATACCGGCGGCACGCTCGACAAGCTCTCGGCCATCTCGGGCTACGAGACCCAGCCCGACATCGACACGTTCCGCAAGGTCGTGCGCGAGGTCGGCTGCGCCGTGATCGGCCAGACCGACGATCTCGCACCCGCCGACCGCCGCCTCTATGCGACCCGCGACGTCACCGGCAGCGTCGAATCGATCCCGCTGCTGGTGAGCTCGATCCTCAGCAAGAAGGTCGCCGAGGGGCTGGACGGGCTGGTGATGGACGTGAAGTGTGGCTCCGGCGCCTTCTGCGATACCGAGGAGATGGCGCGCGACCTGGCGCGCAGCCTGGTCGATGTCGCCAACCGGGCCGGCCTGCCGACGGTGGCGCTGATCACCGACATGGATCGCGTGCTGGGCCGCGAGGTCGGCAATGCGCTCGAAGTCGCGGAGACCGTCGCCTATCTCACTGGCGATGGTGCGCGCGAGCCGCGCCTGCACGAGGTCACGATGGCGCTGGCGGGCGAGATGCTGGCGCTGGGCGGACTGGCGGCGGACGCCGGCGAAGGTCGGGTGAGGGCCGAGGCCGCCCTGGCCGACGGTCGCGCCGCCGAAACCTTCGCCCGCATGGTCTCGGCATTGGGAGGTCCCGGCGATTTCCTCGAACACAGCGCCCGCTATCTGGGCCAGGCCCCGGTCGTGAAGCCCTGTACGGCCGAGCGGGCCGGCCATGTCGCCGGCATGGACGCCCGCCAGGTGGGCATCGCCGTCGTCGAACTGGGCGGCGGCCGCCGCCATGCCGACGATGCCATCGATACGTCGGTCGGCCTCACGGAATTCGTCGATGTCGGCCGGCACATCCAGCGCGGCGAATCGCTCTGCCTCGTGCATGCCGCCAGCGATGCCGATGCCGACGCGGCGATTGCCCTGATACGCCGCGCCGTCCGCATCGAAGAGGAGGCGCCGGCCCGGACGCCCGCGATCCTCGAACGGGTCGCGCTGTGATCGACGTTGATGCCTACGCGCGCGATGGTTTCGCGGTCCTGCCGGATTTCATCCCGATCGAGGACTGCGAGGCGCTCAAGGTGCGCGCGGTCGAACTGGTGGCAGGATTCGAACCGGGCGCCACGCCCACCGCCTTCTCGACCTCCGATCAGGCCCATGCAGGCGACCGCTACTTTCGTGAATCGGGCGGCGCCATCCGCTTCTTCGTCGAGGCGGAGGCGCCCTCGCAGCTGAACAAGATCGGCCACGCCCTGCATGATCTCGACCTCGTGTTCGACCGCTTCTCGCGCCAGCCGCGGCTGGCGGCGCTCGCAGCTTGTCTCGGTCTCGAAGCGCCGCTGCTGCTGCAGTCGATGTACCTGTTCAAGCAGCCGCATGTCGGCGCCGAGGTCGGCTGGCACCAGGACGCGACGTTCCTGCGCACCGATCCACCGAGCGTCACGGGGTTCTGGATCGCGCTCGACGACGCCGACCGCGACAATGGCTGCCTGGTCGCCCTGCCTGGGGCCCATCGCGGGCCGCTGCGGCAGTGGTTCGGCTATCAGGGTGGAGAACTCGTCAGTCGCACCATCGATTCGACGCCGTGGCCGCCGGTCGCGCCGGTCGCGCTGGAGGTCCGGCGCGGCACTCTGATCGTCCTGCACGGCCTCCTGCCCCATGCCAGCACAGCCAACCGTTCGTCGCGGCCGCGGCATGCCTACAGCTTGCACCTGATCGACGGTCGGGCCGATTATCCGGCCGACAACTGGCTGCAACGTCCCGACCTGCCGCTCCGAGGATTCGCGTGATTCCCAAGGCCGAAATCCACTGCCATCTCGAAGGCTCGATCCCCCCCAGGCTCGCCCTCGAACTGGCCGAACGAAACGGCCTGGTGCTGCCGCCGGACTTGCTGGATGCAAGGGGCCACTACGCCTGGACGAATTTCTGGAGCTTCCTCGACGCCTATGACCGGGTCTGCACCGCGCTGAAGACGCCCCGCGATTTCCGCGACGTCATCTACGGCTACCTTGCCGGCGCGGCGCGGGAAGGGGCGGTCTACGTCGAGATGTTCTGTTCGCCGGAGCGGCCGGCTGCGCTCGGCATCTCCTATACGAAGTGGCTCGAGGCGTTGGCGCAGGGCATTGACGACGCCCGCCGCGAGTTCGGCATCGAAGGCCGCATCATCATCATCTGCATCCGCCATCTCGGGCCCGAGCGGGCCGAAGCGATGGTCCGCGCCATGCTGGCCGAGCCGCATCCCTATGTCGTGGGCTTCGGCATGGGCGGCGACGAGGCCAAATTCGCGCCGGTCGATTTCGCACCGGCCTACCGCCTCGCGCATGAGAACGGCTATGGCTGCACCGTCCATGCCGGCGAGGTCGTGGGACCGGAGAGCGTGTGGGCCGCGATCCGCGACCTGCCGGTGACCCGCATCGGCCATGGCGTGCGCTCGGCCGACGATCCGGCCTTGATGGAGGAACTGGCGCGGCGCGGCATCGTGCTGGAGGTCTGTCCCGGCAGCAACGTAGCGTTGGGTCTCTATCCCGACAGGGCCGCGCATCCGCTGCACCGATTGATCGATGCCGGCGTCAGGATCACGCTGAACTCCGACGATCCGCCCTTCTTCCATACGACGCTCGGCACCGAATACGACCTGGCCGGTCTCGACGAGCGACAGCTTCGCGGCATTGCCCGCACGACGATCGAGGCCTCCTTTGCCGACGAGACGACCAAACGGCAGTTGCTGGAGAGGATATCGCCATGACCGCCCGCAAGACTCTGCTGCTCGGTCTTCTGCTCGCCGTCCTTTCCGGTGGCGCGGTCCGCGCCCAGGATGTCGCGCCCGCGCACGACCTGCTGCTGGCCAATCTGTGGATCCAGCGCGCCGTCGAATACAAGGCCAATGCGCTGACCGTGTATGCGCTGGCGCGTCTCCGTCTCGACGAGGCGCTGGCCGACCGGAACTGGACGGCGGCCCCGGGCGAGCAGACGGGCGATTTCCAGAACCTGCCGCCGGCCGTCGTGCTCGACGTCGACGAGACCCTGCTCGACAACTCGAAGTACCAGGTCTGGCTGATGCGGGCGGACCAGAGTTTCAGCACGAAGAGCTGGAACCAGTTCTGCGCCGCCCGGATTTCCACGGCTATCCCGGGCGCCGTCGAATTCACGAAGTACGCCGAGTCGAAGGGCGTGAAGGTCTTCTATGTCACCAACCGCGGCGCCGAGACCGAGACGGACACGCGCGCCAACATGGAGAGGCTCGGCTTTCCCATGGGCGGCACCGTCGACACGTTCCTGATGCAGGGCGAGAAGCCCGACTGGACCGGCGCCAAGAGCACGCGGCGCGCGGCGATCGCCCGGGACCATCGCATCCTGCTGAACATCGGCGACAACCTCGGCGACTTCGACGACCGCTACCGCAGCAGCGAGGTCGAGCGGGTGAAGGCGTTCGAGGCCGGCATGCCCTACTGGGGCAAGCAGTGGCTGATGCTGCCCAACCCGACCTACGGCTCGTTCGACACGGCGCCCTACGGCCACGACTTCAAGAAGCCGCGTGGTGAGCAGCGCAAGGCGAAGTGGGACGTGCTGGAGTCGTGGAGCGGGCCGGCGCCGTAAAGCGCAGAAGGGCCCGTCGTCTCGACCGAAGCCTCGCGTAGCGAGGCGCAGTGGAGAGACCTTTTCTCTACGATTCGCCCACTTGTGGTCGAGACAAGGTCTCTCCACTGCGCGCCTTCGGCGCTCCGGTCGAGACGACGGATGTTATCGATCTAAATCGCCGCTTCGGTCTCGGCGTCGAACAGGTGCAGGCGCTCCGGCTTGAGGGACATCCGCAGTTTGTCGTTGCTGCGGATGCGCATCGTGGGCTCGACGCTGGCCACCACGGTCGCGGGGCCGACGCGCGTATCGAGGAGGATCTCGGAGCCGAGCTGTTCCACGACCTCGACAATCGCGTCGAAGCAGAGTTCGGCTGGATCGGAGTCCGTGGCGACGTGAACGTCTTCCGGGCGGATGCCGAGGGTGATGGCGCGGCCGGCCTTGGCGCGGGCCCGTGCGGCCAGGGGACCGGGCAGAGTGAGGCGAAGGCCGGGCGCCTCGGCCACCACGGCGCCGTTGCTCTCACCGAGCGTCGCCTCGATGAAGTTCATGGCCGGAGAACCGATGAAACCCGCGACGAAGCGGTTGGCCGGGGTGTTGTAGAGTTCGAGCGGCTCGCCGACCTGCTGGACCCAGCCGTCCTTCATCACCACCACCCTGTCGCCGAGGGTCATCGCCTCGACCTGGTCGTGGGTGACGTAGATCGCGGTCGTGCCCAGCCGCTCGTGCAGCTTCTTGAGCTCCACCCGCATCTGAACCCGCAGCTTGGCGTCGAGGTTGGAGAGCGGCTCGTCGAACAGGAAGACCTTGGGGTCGCGCACGATCGCCCGGCCCAGCGCGACCCTCTGGCGCTGACCGCCGGAAAGCTGGCGCGGCTTGCGTTCCAGCAGGTTCTCGATGCCGAGGATGGCGGCGGCGCGCTTGATCCGCGTCTCGATCTCCGGCTTGGCGAACTTCCGCATCTTCAGGCCGAAGGCCATGTTGCCGGCGACGCTCATGTGCGGATAGAGCGCGTAGTTCTGGAAGACCATGGCGATGTCGCGGTCCATCGGCGGGACCTCATTCACCACCGAATCGTCGATCAGGATCTGGCCCGAGGTGATGGCCTCGAGACCGGCCACCATGCGCAAGGTCGTGGTCTTGCCGCAGCCGGAGGGGCCGACCAGCACGACGAACTCCTTGTCGCGGATTTCGAGGTCGACGTCTTTCACCACGTGGGTGACGTCGAACATCTTGTTGAGCTTGCGGATGCTGACCTCGGCCATGATGCGTTATCCCTTGACCGACCCGGTGAGGCCCGAGACGTAGTGTTCGACGAAGAATGAATAGACGATGGCGACAGGGATCGAGCCCAGCAGGGCGCCGGCCATCAGCGGACCCCAGAAGAACACGTCGCCGCGGATCAGCTCCGAGGTGACGCCGACGGGGACGGTCTTCTGGTCCGGTGAGGACAGGAAGACCAGGGCGTAGATGAACTCGTTCCACGACAGCGTGAAGGCGATGATGCCCGACGACAGGATGCCGGGTACCGCGACCGGGATGACGATGTAGACCATCGCCTTCCAGCGCGAGGCGCCGTCGATCCGCGCGCACTCCTCCAGCTCCTTCGGGATGGCCTTGAAGTAGCCCATCATCAGCCAGGTGCAGAAGGGGATGAGGAAGGTCGGATAGGTCAGGATCAGCGACCACGGGGTGTCACCGAGCTGGAAGTTGCGGATGATCTCCGCCAGGGGAATGAACAGCAGCGTCTGCGGCACCAGGTAGGTGATGAAGATCGCGGTGCCGAGACCGCCGGCATAGGGGAAGTTGAGGCGGGCCAGCGCATAGCCCGCCAGGACGCCGCAGAACAGCGAGATCACCGTCGACACGAGCGCGATGAACATCGTGTTGAACATCCAGCGCATGAAGTTGGTCTCTTCGAACAGGTAGAGAATGTGTTCAAAGGTCGGATTGTTGGTCCAGAACGGCATGTAGTTGACGGCGTTCCACGGCCGGTAGAGTTCGCCGTCCGGCCGGAAGGTCGTGATGATCATCCAGTAGAACGGGAACAGCAGGACGAACACGAACAGGATCAGCGGGATGTTGTAGAAGACCCATCGCCGCCACATCGCGCCTTCGATCATCAGCGGGTCTCCCGGCTCATCTG
Source organism: uncultured Alphaproteobacteria bacterium (assembly GCA_903929895.1). GTDB lineage: Bacteria > Pseudomonadota > Alphaproteobacteria > Reyranellales > Reyranellaceae > Reyranella. The sequence continues at coordinate 4,906 of CAIYWM010000526.1, read as the reverse complement.
GTTTCCACCCTGCGAATGTAGAGGAGCTGCACCACCACGATGACGAAGAGGAACGGGAACATCGCGAGCGAGATCGCAGCGCCCTCGGCCAGCAAGCCGGTTCCGATACCGAGCTGGTAGGCATAGGTGGCGAAGAGGTGGGTGGCGTTGGCGGGACCGCCGCCGGTCATGACGTAGACCAGCTGGAAATCCGCGAAGGTCTGGATGACCGAGAACAGCACCACCACCAGCGTTACAGGCATCAGCAAAGGCCAGGTCACATGCCAGAAGCGCGACCAGGGCCGCGCGCCGTCGATGGCCGCGGCCTCGTGGAGCTCCGGGCTGATGGTCTGCAGGCCGGCCAGCAGGGTGATGGCGAAGAACGGCACGCCGCGCCAGACGTTGATCACGATGATCGACGTCATGGCGAGGTCGGGGTCGCCCAGCCAGTTGATCCGGGTGGTGATCAGGCCCAACTGGAACAGCGTCCAGTTGATGACGCTGAAGGTCGGGTCGAACATCCACTTCCAGGCGAAGGTCGACAGCACCGTCGGGATGATGAAGGGCAGCAGGATGAAGGCGCGGATGATCGCCTTGCCCCTGAAATGCCGGTTGAGCAGGAGCGCCAGCCAAAGGCCGAGCGCCAGCTTGAATACCGTCGTCACGCCCGTGTACCAGAACGTGTTCCACATGGTCGTGTGGAAGATGCTGTCGTTCCAGATTTTCTGGAAGTTCTTCAGACCGACGAAAGTTCCGGGCTGACCGACGCGGGTGCTGCTGAGCGACAGCAGCACGCCTTCGACGAACGGGTAGGCGATGAACAGGCCGAGCAGCACAGCCGTCGGCGTGAGAAGGGCGAGCGCCAGCCAGCGCTCGTCCTCGAGGCGTCGCAGCCGGGAGGGACGCTTGCCCTCCCCGGTCGCGAGTGCGGTTACAGCCATGGTCCGGACGCCGTCTACGGGGCCGGGATCAGACGTAGATCTTCTTGAGTTCGGCGTCGGCCCACTTCACCGCGTCCTCGGCGGGCATGCCCTGAACGGCCTTGGCGTACATGTCGGTGACGATGTACTTCGACAGGGCCTCCGCCGCCTTGGCGTTCGGAGGGCCGGCATGGCCCGGCGCCTGGCCGAGCCTCGCCGCGACCTTGAAGGGCGCCATCACGGGATCGTCGGTCCAGACCTTGTGGCCTTCCCACTTCTCGGTGCAGGGCGTGGCAAAGCCCTTCTGCGAGACGAACCACCTCTCGAAGTTCTTCTCGGTGTGGATCCACTTCAGGAACTCCTTCGCGGGGTCCTGGTTCTTCGAGTACTTCATCAGCATGTGCGACTGCAGCAGATGAAAGCCGAACTGGCCGGCCGGTCCCTTGGGCAGCGGCGAATGCAGGATGTCGGTGTGCATCGGCGCGCCCTTCTCGGTCTTGTACTGGTCGGGCTTGCGCAGCGTTTCGATGTAGATCGACGCGCCATTCAGCGTCGCGGAGACCGTTTGTGACAGGAAGGCACGGTTGTTGTTGGTGTCGTCCCAGGCGAGCCCGCCCTCGTCATGGGCGTCCTTCCAGAAGCCCTGCATGAACTTCACCGATTCCAGCGTCTCCTTGCTGTTCATGATCACCTTGCCGGAGGGATCGACCTCCATGCCGCCCCACGACCAAAGGTAGGGATAGGTGAAGCCCGGCGCGTCGCCGAACGTATGGCCCAGAGTCTGGCCGATCGGCCGGCCCTTTGCCTTCAGCTTCTTGCCGAGTTCGCGGTACTGCTCCCACGTCTCGGGGAACTTGGTGGCGCCGGCTTCCTCGAACCATGACTTGCGATAGGCGATCATGCCGCCGATCACCGCCCAGGGCATGCCCATGAACATCTTGCCGTCGCTGCAGACAGCGCGGGCGTACTTGTACATGCCGCCCTGCTCCTTGCCGACGGCCTCGGCGATCTCGGTCAGATCGACGACGCTGTTGGCGTAGAGATAGGTCTGGTTGTTGAAAGCCATGATCAGGTCGGGACCGGCGCCCGACTGGATGCCCGCGGTCACCCGCGGTTGCAGATCATTGCCATTGACCGTCTCGAGGTTGATCTTGACGCCCAGTGCCTTCTCGGCTTCGGGCAGCATTTCCCTGCGCAGCAGCGTGTCCGAGGCCGGCACGAAGTCGACCCACTTGAGCCAGTGGACCGTTCTCTGTTGGGCAAAGGCCGGCATGCGGCCCGTTGCCAGAATGGCGGCCATGCCGCCCATGGACGCAGCGGCAGCGCCGCCAGCAAGCTTAAGCACGCTACGACGCTTCGACTTGGCCATGTTGTCCTCCCAAGGACTGCCGCCTCATTGGACGGCTTTGTATTGCCCTCATCGTAGGCATCTGCAGGGATGCTGCGCAAGCCGGGATCCGGAATTTTTATGGGCGAGATATGATCTCGCTTGGCGAGTCCTACTCCAGCAGCGAGCGCAGCATCCAGGCCGACTGTTCGTGCACGGTCAGTCGCTGGGTCAGAAGATCGGCCGTCGGCTCGTCGCCGGCCTTGTCGGCCACCGGGAATATTCCACGGGCAGTTCGCGCCACCGCTTCGTGGCCGGTGACGAGGATGCTCACCATCTCGAGTGCCTTCGGCGGCTTGGCCGGCGCGTCGGCGAGTGAACTCAACTTGCCGAACTGGCCATAGGACCCGGGGGCGGGATAGCCCAGCGAGCGGATGCGCTCGGCGATCGGATCGACCGCGTTCCAGAGCTCGGTGTACTGGGTCATGAACATCGTGTGGAGCGACGTGAACATCGGCCCGGTGACGTTCCAGTGGAAATTGTGGGTCGTGAGATAGAGCGTGTAGGTGTCGGCCAGCAGGTGGCTGAGGCCGTCGGCGATCTTCTTGCGGTCCGCTTCCTTGATGCCGATCGAGATGGCGGGCGTCTTGGCCATGGGCTGCTCCTCTTGGGTCAGGGCGCGAACGTAGCAGCGTTCGTGCCATCGGCAATCGTATGAGGGGTCAGAGCAGTTCCGGATCGATGGTGAACAGGTCCTGCGCTTTGCCGACGCCGCGCAGCGCGAAGCGGCCGACGGAAACAAGACGCACGCGTTCCTCCGCGGGAAGCGCGTCGGCAAAGGTCGAGGAGACGAGGATGGGCCGGTCGACCGAGCGGCACATCGAAGCGATTCGGCTGGTCTCGTTGACCGCGGGTCCCACGACGGTGAAGTCGAGACGGTCGAAGCTGCCGATATTGCCGTAGAAGACTTCACCGATATGCAGGCCGATATAGGCCGTCGGAACCGGTTGCTCCGCGGCGAGGCGGCGCTCGTTCAGCTCCGTCATCCGGACTCGCAAATTCTCCTCGGCGCGCAATGCGCACCGGCAGGCCTCGGCCGGATCGTCGGCGCGGAAGACCGCGAGCGTGCCGTCGCCGATCAGCTTGAGCACGTCGCCACCGGCCTCGTGGATCGAGGTGATCACTGCCTCGGCATAATCGTTCAGCAGCGGGATGATCTCGCTGGGCTTGGCCGTGTCGGTGATGGCGGTGTAGCTGCGCAGGTCGGAGAACCACAGCGCCGCCTCGACCCGGTCGGCGACGCCGCGCTGGATGCTGCCCTCCAGCACCCGCCGGCCGGCGTCGCGTCCGAGATAGACCCGGACCAGCGTGTCGGCGATGCGCGCCAGGGCGGCACTCTTGAGGGCGAGCGCCAGCGCCGGCACCAGGCGGCGGAGCGCGACGACATTGGCATCGCTGAAGCCCTCGGAATGGCGCGTCGACCAGGCCGAATAGACGCCATCCATGTCGCCGATCTTGGTGTCGCCGGCAAAGCGGTGGATGAAGACGATGTAGTCGGTGTGACCGAGGTCCTTCATCTCCTGGATGATGCTGAAGTCCGGGGCCTCGCCGAAGCCGATGCGGCGGCGCAGCTCCTCCTCGCCGGTCTGCAGCAGATGGAAGAACGGGCTGCGTTGCCAGGATTCGGCGGCGGGACCGCCCTGATCAGTTCGCGCATAGTCGGTGGCCGCCTCTTCCTCGACGGAATCGTCGCGCCAACGGTAGATGCGGCCTTCATGGACGGGGTGCAGCGTGTCGATGAAGGACAGCGCGCGCGACAGCATGAGGCCTGCTTCGCGGCACTTCTCGCAGAACTCGCGCAGGAGCTGAGCCTCGTCGACGCCGTCGAGGCCGCGGCGAACGATCCAGTCGAGCAGGATATTGGTGTCGAGGGGAGTCATGGGGCGATTGCCCCATCAACCCACGCGATCGCGGAAATGACAAGCCGCGCGATGGCCGGGCGAGACCTCGCCGAACGACGGATACTCGGTCGTGCAGATATCGGCCTTCAGCGGGCAGCGCGGATTGAAATGGCAGCCCGGGGGCGGGTTGAGCGCGCTGGCGATCTCGCCGCGCGCCTTGGCGTCGGCGCTGATCGCGGCCCGGTGGAACGGGTCGGGGATCGCGGCGATCAGCGCGCGCGTGTAGGGGTGGCGCGGATTCTCGAAGATCTCCTGCCAGCCGCCCTGCTCGACGATGCGGCCGAGATACATCACCGCCACGCGGTCGCTGACATGCTCGACCACGCCGAGATCGTGGCTGATCATGATGTAGGCCAGCCCCATCTCGTCCTTGAGTTCGAGCAGGAGATTGATGATCTGGGCGCGGATCGAGACGTCGAGCGCCGACACCGGCTCGTCGCACAGCACCAGCTTGGGCTTCAGGATCAGGGCGCGCGCGATGCCGATGCGCTGGCGCTGGCCGCCGGAGAAGGAATGCGGGTAGCGCCCCGCCCAGCGCGCGTCGAGGCCGACCAGCTTCATAAGCTCGGCGATCATCTCGCGCCGCCACGCCTCGTCGCCGATGCCGTGGATCACCAGCGGCTCGCCGATGCTCTCCGCCACGGTCATGCGCGGGTTGAGCGAGGAATACGGGTCCTGGAAGATGAACTGGATGCGGCGGCGGAACGAGAAGAGCTCCT
>CAIYWM010000525.1 GCA_903929895.1 uncultured Alphaproteobacteria bacterium | reverse complement strand
CGGCGGTCGTCATGCCGGGCACGCAGTTGCCGAGCGCGGTGCCGGCCGGGATCACGGCCTTGCCGGCCAGGCCCGGTGCCACGACCGGATAGGCCCCGACCGTGTCCGCATCGATGCGCGCTGCGAAGGTCTGCGGCGGCTTGGGCCAGGACGGACAGCCGATGCCGAGATCGCGCCGGGTGCTGTCCTTGGCCAACGCGCGGACCAGCCTTGTCCGGTAGTCAATGTCGGTCAGCGTGCCGCTCTGTTCCGAGCCATTGTGGTAGCTGCAGTCCTGCTCGGTCAGGGCGCGGAAGGGCACCAGCGAATAGGTGACATCCATCGACCAGCGCCAGGCCGAGCCGCCATACTGGTGATGGACGAGTCTGTTGGGGCCGACCTCGACCTCGTCCTCGCCGACGCCCGACGAGCCATAGCCGTCGTTGCAGAGCTGCAGAACCTGCCTGGGCGCCGCCGTGCCGTCCAGCAGCCAGTATTCCACGCCACCGTTGCGCGCGTTGCCGGCGATACAACCTTCGTCCTGATCCCTGGGCTTGTCGGCGAGGCCGAGGTGTATCTCGACGACGGCGAGCGACGCGCCTGCTGGCGACTTGCCGGCATCACGGGTCTTCTCGACCTTGCAACTCGCGCGATGGCCGCAAATTGCCGCCGTCTGCGCGGCGTCGGGCGCGGCGAAGGCAGCGAAGGGGACAAACAGAAATCCGACCACGAGAAGCAGCGGAATCATCGCTGACAGCCCGTCAGCCCGCCATCGGTGCATGATCATCTCTCCAGCCTTCGAGTGTCCTTCCGACCGTGGCAGGAGTCGCTTTTTATTATTTGCATCACCGATCCGTCGTATTGCGGAAGTTGTTGCGTGACTATAGATACAACTTTCTGGTCAACGCGTGTTTGGGGGTATTGGGGCATGGCCACTTCGGATTCACCTGTCAGCAAGGGCGGGAACTTCGCGGGTACATTCAGTTCCTACACGGTCGTCGACCCCAATGTCCGAGCGCTCCTGTCGGATAACTATTGGACCTCGGACGCGGAGGGCACCACGCCGGCGACGACGCTCACCTATTTCTTCCCCACCGACAAGGATGACTATCCGGACAACTACGCGGACCCAAGCGGCCTGGCCGCCTTCAAGCCGACCGACGAGAATCAACAGGCCGCGGCGGTCATCGGCTTCAAGCTCATCTCCTCCTACACCGGCCTCACCTTCGACCTGAGCACCACGACGGATGCTTCCTTCAGGATTGCGGGCGCGACCAGCCTGGCAGGCAACGAGGGTGGCTCGCACGCCAACTACCCATTGAACTCTCCGGGTACGACGATCATGAACAGCGCCGGAGACGTTTATCTCGGCGGGAATGGCGAGTTCGAGACGGACCAATTGTACGGCGAAGACGCCTTCGCCACCGTCATCCACGAGATGGGGCATGCGCTGGGCCTGAAACACCCGTTCGAACTCTATCCGAACGGCCCCATTAGCGCTGACCGGAGCGATATCGAATTCACTGTGATGACCTACTCGTCGTTCCTGAGCGGCGAGGTGAACGTGAAGGCCAACACGACCGCTCCGTCCGGCTCATCCGTCTCGAGCTATATGATGTACGACATCGCTGCCCTGCAGGCGCTGTACGGCGCCAACTTTGACAAGGGCAAGACGGACACCAAGCCGGCGGTTCAGGACACCTACACCTGGGACGAGGACGGCAGGCAATACATCAATGGCGATGAGGCTGACAATACCGGCCCCACGGCCACGAAGAAGATTTTCACCACCGTGTGGACACAAGGAGCCGATACCACCTTCGATCTCAGCAATTTCGACGACGACCAGTATGACGACATGCGGCCGGGCCATTGGCTTCGCTTCTCGAACAGCCAGCTCGCCGATCTGAATTCCCAGGCACCTGAGGGGACGCCGGAGTATCAGGCCCAGGGCAATGTCTACAACAGCCTGCTGTATCGGGACGACAGACGCTCGGAGATCGGCTCGTTGAAGGCCGGCTCCGGCGACGACACAGTCATCGGCAACGATCTTAACAACACGATCTGGGGAAATGACGGCGACGACACGATCGAAGGTGGGACAGGCAACGACATCCTCCACGGTGGAGATGGCGATGATGTCCTGAGCGGTGGCTTCGGCCAGGAGAATGAATTGAACGGCGGCGACGGTATTGACACCGCCTCCTACGCAAGCCGTACGGGCGTAGTTTATGCCGATCTTACGGCCAACTATGCCAAAGTCGACTATTACGCCGCCGATACCTACGACAGTATCGAGAACCTGACCGGTGGCTCGGGGCCGAATACCCTGATCGGCGACGATGGCGACAACACGCTGACCGGCGGCAAGAGCAACGATCAGCTTTATGGTCTCGATGGCGACGACGTCCTTGTCGGAGAGGCCGGCAACGACATGTTGAATGGCGGTGACGGCGCTGACGACTTGTCCGGCGGCGACGGTGACGACAGCCTGCTGATCGATGCTGCCGACACTTCGATCGACGGCGGCGACGGCTTCGACTCGGCGCTGGTCCAGACCGCCGACGCCGTGACTCTCGACATGGAAGCGGCCTCGATCGAATGGGCGCGCGGTGACGACGGCAACGACGTCTTCACCGCTGCGGGCCAGACGGTCGGCGTTTACATCTATGGCATGGACGGCAACGACACGATCACGGGTTCTGCCTTTGACGACTATCTCAACGGCGGTGAGGGCAACGACAACCTGCTCGGCGGCGACGGCAACGACATGCTGGTCGGCGGCGTCGGCTCCGACGTGCTGCGCGGCCAGGCGGGTGACGACGTCATCATCGAAGAGGGCGGCGACAGCCTGATCAATGGCGGCGATGGCTTCGATTCGCTCTACGTCTGGTCCTCGGGCGGCCTGACGCTGAACCTGACGACGGCCTCGATCGAATGGGTGCAGGGGTCGGTAGAGGGCGGTGACACGCTCGATGCGGCGGGCAACACCGTGGACTCCTTCCTCTACGGCTGGGGCGGAGACGACGCCCTGACCGGGGGCTGGGCCGACGACTATGTCGCCGGCGGCGAAGGCGACGACGTTCTGACCGGCGGTGCCGGCAACGATACGCTGATCGGCGAAGCCGGCTTGAACCGCTACGTCTACGCCGACATTGCCTGGGGTTCAGACACGATCTTTTTCTTCGGAGGCCATACCGACAAGATCGACCTCACGGAGATTGACACGATTCACTCGCTCTCGGACTTCGCGATGCACGAATGGGATACAGGCGGGGGTACGCTGTCGACGACGCTGTTCCATACCGAGGGAGCAACGACCAGTGCGATCACGCTGATTGGAGTTGCGCAGGCCGACATCCTCGCATCGGACTTCCTCTTCGCCTGATCGGCGACGGGGAAAGGCTCGTTCGCAGGCTTCAGCCTGCGAGGACCGCTTCACCCACGATCTGTGTCCGGTGCATAAGCCGGCGCAGGCTCTCGTCGAAGGCATCGCGGCGATGCATGACGCAGCGATTGTCCCACATCACCAGATCGCCCGCGCGCCACTTCTGGTACCACGCGAACTTCTCCTGCGTGGCATGCGCCCAGATGGCGTCGAGCAAGGCTTCGCTCTGTGCGACCTCGAGTCCGTGGATGTAGGCGCCGGGCCGGCGGCCGAGGAACAGCGCCTTGCGGCCGGTGACCGGATGGAGGCGGACGAGGGGATGCACGGCGCCCGGTGTCTGTCGCACATCGACCGTTCGCTGGAACCCCTTGCGCAGCTCGCCGGCCGAGTTGCGGCTGGAATCGTGGATGCACGTCTTGCCCTCGATCGCTCGTTTCAGCTCGGGCGACAGGGTTTCGTAGGCCGCATACATGTTGAGGAAGCCGGTATTGCCGCCGTCGGCCGGCACTTCGAGTGCGTAGAGCAGCGAGGCCCGCGGCGGCAGCGGGTTGTAGGACATGTCTGTGTGCCAGACGAGCTCGTAGGAGCCGAGCCCGCCCATCTCCTTGCCGTCCTTCTTGGCATTGGCGATCACGGCGACCCAGTCCACGGCTTCCGGTACGACGCCCGAGTTGGCACGGTCGAGATTGGCGGAGGCGATCGGCACGCGGTCGAGTTCGCCGAAGCGGGTGCTGAATTGCATCAGCATGAGGTCGTCGAGCTTCTGGCCGGAGAAACGCAGCACCAGGTGCTCGGCCCAGGCCTCGGCGATGCGCGCAAACACCGCGTCGCTGACCGGCCGGGAGAGGTCGACGCCGTGCACGTCGGCCGCGAGTGCCGCGCCTGTCGGCTGGATCCACAGTTCGCTCATGGGTAGGCTCCTTCATCCATGCATGGTGAGACCACCGGAGACGCTGATCGTCTGTCCGGTGATGAAGCTCGCATCGTCGCTGGCCAGGAAGCAGACGGCGCCCGGAATGTCCTCGGGCTGGCCGACGCGCTTCATCGGGATGGCGCCCACGAGGGCGGCCCGCACCTTCTGGCCGCGCTCGTCGTCGCCGGCGACGGCGGCCAGCAGCGGCGTGTCGGTCGGACCGGGGCAGACGGCGTTCAGGGTGATGCCCTTGCGCGCGACCTCGCGCGCCACCGTCTTGGTGAAGGCGATGATGCCGCCCTTGCAGGCGGAATAGACGGCTTCCTGGGAGGAGCCGACACGGCCCGCGTCCGAGGCGATGTTGACGATACGGCCGCTGCCGCGCGCCACCATGCCCTTCAGCACGATGTGGCTCATGTTGAGCGGCCCGCGCAGGTTGATGGCGATGAGCTGGTCCCAGAGGTCGGGCGTGGTGTCGACGAAGTTGGCGAAGCGGTCCCAGCCGGCGTTGTTGACCAGGATGTCGGTCGGGCCGAGGCTGCGCTCGAATTCGGCGATCGCCGCGCCGACCGCGGCGTAGTCGGCGATGTCCACGCCCGAGGCGAACCCGTTGATCTCGGCCGCGACCTTCTGCGCACCCACGAGGTTCTTGTCGAACACGCCCACGCGGGCACCGTAGCCCGCGAAGCGGCGGCAGATGGCGCCGCCGATGGCACCGCCGCCACCGGTGACGATGACGTTCTTTCCGTCGAGTCCGCGCATCGGTCGTTCCTCAAAGAGGCGAGTAGGGGTCGAACTTGGGCTTGCGCTTCTCGAGATGGGAGGCGAGCCCTTCCTTCACCTCGGGGCCAAGGAAGCCCAGCATTTCGAGGCCGAGCGATGTGTCGAAGGTGGGTCCCATCATGCGCAGCCAGTTGTTGAGCGCATATTTGGTGAACCGGATCGACATCTGCGCGCCCTCGGCGAGCTTGGTGGCGACCTCCAGGCCCTTGGCCTCGAGCTGGTCGTCCTCGACGCAGAGCGAGACCAGGCCGATCTTCTCGGCCTCCTCGCCGTCGATCGCCTCGCAGAGCAGCAGGTAGTACTTCGCCTTGGCCATGCCGCAGAGGAGCGGCCAGACGATGCAGGCATGGTCGCCGGCAGCGACGCCGAGCCGGGTGTGACCGTCGATGATCTTGGCCTTCTTCGAGGCGATCGACACATCGGCCAGGATGCCGGCGACGAGGCCCGCACCGACAGCGGGACCGCGCATGGTACTGACGATCGGCTTGGAGCAGTTGATGACGTTGTAGACGATGTCGCGCGCTTCCTTCCAGGTGCGCAGCAGCGCGTTGTAGTCCTTGATGTTCTTTTCGATGATGTCGAAGTCGCCGCCGGCCGAGAACACCTTGCCGCCCGCGCCCTGGATGATCACGCAGTTGACGGTGTCGTCGCCGTCGATGTCGCGCCACACGTCGACCAGTTCGCGATGCATGATCGCGTCCGTCGCATTGTACTTCTCGGGCCGGTTCATCGTGACTCGCAGCACCTTGGGGTGCGGACGGTCGAACAGCAAGCGCTGGTAGCGATTTTGCCAGTCGGACATGGATTTCCTCCGTTGCCCGGACGTTAGCACCCCTTGTTCGCGTCGGGGAATGGCATGCCGATTGCGTTCCAATCGCAGGGTGAACCGGGCAACGGACAGGGGGCCAGTCATGCGGGCGATCAGCTGGGCAATTGGCGCGGCGGCGGCCGTGCTTCTTTCGCTCCCGGGGCAGGGGCAGGCGCAGACGATCCGCGCGGTCATGCACGCCGACATCAAGATCATCGATCCGATCTGGACCTCGGCCTACAACGTCCGCAACTACGGCTACATGGTCTACGACACCTTGCTGGCGATGGACGAGAATCTCGTCGTCAGGCCGCAGATGCTCGAAGGCTGGAAAATCAGCGACGACAAGCTCACTTACACGCTCACCTTGAGGGATGGGCTGAAGTTCCACGATGGCGCGCCGGTGACCTCGGCCGACTGCATCGCCTCCCTGCAGCGCTGGGCGCCCAAGGACGCGATGGGGCAGAAGCTCTTCTCGCTCCTGAAGGAGTTGAAGCCGGTCGATGACAAGACCTTCACCCTGGTCCTGACGGAGCCCTACGGGCTGGTACTGGAATCGCTGGGCAAGCCCAGCTCCACAGTGCCCTTCATCATGCCCAAGCGGGTCGCGGATACGCCGACCAACGTGCAGATCAGCGACCCCACCGGCTCGGGCCCGTTCGTCTTCCGCAAGGATCTGTGGCGGCCCGGCGAGAAGACGGTCTACGACAAGTTCAAGGACTACAAGCCGCGCAGCGAGCCGGCCTCGGGGCTCGCCGGCGGCAAGGTGGTCAACGTCGACCGGGTCGAGTGGCTCAACATCACCGATGCCCAGACCGCGGTAAACGCGCTGCTGAACGGCGAGATCGACTATATCGACCAGCCCGAGATCGAGCTGCTGCCGCTGCTGGCGAAGGACAAGAACATCGTCATCGGCAACTACAACAAGCTCGGAGGTCAGATGAACCTCCGCTTCAACACGCTGCACAAGCCGTTCGACAACGCCAGGATTCGCCAGGCGGCGCTCTATGCCCTGAACCAGAAGGACTTCCTGATCGCGGGCTTTGGCGACGAGAAGTACTACAAGGAGTGCAAGGCGCTTTTCATCTGCGGTACGCCCTTCGCCACCGACAAGGGCTTCGAGGACAAGCTGAACTCCGACTTCGCCAAGTCGAAGGAGATCCTGAAGCAGGAAGGCTATGACGGCACACCGGTCGTGCTGCTGTTCGCCACCGACACCCAGACCGGCCGCCTGTCGCCGATCGTCAAGTCGCTGCTGGAGCGAGGCGGGTTCGTCGTCGACATGCAGGCGATGGATTGGCAGACGGTGCTATCGCGGCGCACGCGCAAGGAGCCGCCGGAAAAGGGCGGCTGGCACGCCTTCATCACCACCTGGGTGTCGGCCGACCTGCTCGATCCGATCATGATGTCCTACATCGCAGCCACCTGCGAGAAGGCCAATGTCGGCTGGCCTTGCGACCCGCAGATGGAGAAGCTGCGCGACGCGTTCTCGCGCGCGACCACCGAGGCCGAACGCAAGGAGCTTGCGATCGCGATCCAGGTGCGCGCGTCGGAATACCCGATGTACGCCAATCTCGGCCAGTACATCATGCCGGTCGCCATGCGCACCACGGTCACCGACCAGCTCAGCGGGCCGGTGCCGATGTTCTGGAACATGAAGAAGAAGCAGTAGGCGGTCGCGCCGACGAAACGCCCGGGGAGGAAACCTTGACCATCGTGATTTACAACGCCGCCATCGTCACCGTCGACGATGCCGACAGCGTTCACTACAACGCCGCGGTCGCCATCGAGGGCGACCGCATCGCCGCGATCGGGCCCAGCGCCGAGGTTCTGGCGCAATATCCCGGCGCCGAGAAGATCGACGGCAGCGGCAAGCTCGTGATGCCGGGCTTCGCCAACATCCATACGCACTTCACGATGACACTGGCGCGCGGCGTGTTCGAGGACCTGTCGCCGTCGCACAAGCCACCGTTTTCGGGTGGCCTGTCGCCGATCCCGCTGCCCGAGATGACGCCCGACGAGCGCCGCGCCTTTGCGTTGCTGGGCGCCCTCGAGGCGCTGCGCAGCGGCACCACGCATGTGCTCGAGGATTCCAACGACGTCGATCACTATGCCGGCGCCCTGGCCGACACCGGCATGCGCTTCCTGCTGGCCGAGCGCGCCTACGACCGTATCGGCACCTCGATCGGCGATCCGGCGCCCTACCAGCTCGACCGCGCTCTCGGGCAGAATCACATCAAGACCATCGAGCGCAATCACCGCGACTGGAACGGCAAGGCCGACGGGCGGATGCGCATCGCCATCTCCGCCTGGGCGCCCGACATGTGCTCGCCGGAACTGCTGCAGGACCTGAGTGCGCTGCAGAAGCAGCTCGACACCAGGATCACCATCCATCTCAACCAGATCTGGGGCGAGGTGGCGGCCGTGCGCGCCCACCGCAACCGCCTGCCGACCGAGTATCTGGCCGACCTGGGCTTCCTCAACGACCGCATCATCTGCGCCCATTGCCGCTGCATGGAGCCGTCAGAGGAGAAGCTTTTGGGCGAGGCCAAGGTCAACGTCTCGTTCAATTCCGCCATCGCCGCGCGCCGCGGCCTCAGCCCACGCATTGCCGATCTCGAAGGCTACGGCTGCAACATCGGCATGGGCTCCGACAACATGGCCGAGGACATGGTCGAGGTGATGCGCACCGGCCTGTTCATGGAGCGGGTGCGCCGCGAGGACGGCCGCGAGCCGACGCCGGAGCGGGCGCTGCGCTGGGCGACGCGCAACGGCTATCGCGCGCTGGGCGTTCCCGACGGCGGCTGGCTGGCGCCGGGCAACAAGGCCGACCTGATCATGGTCGATCTGCAGCGCGCCCACCTGATCCCGGTGCTGCGCGTCGTGTCAGACTTCGTCCATAACGGCCAGGCGCGCGACGTGCAGTCGGTGATGGTCGACGGCAAGTGGGTGATGAAGGACGGCGCCGTGCTGACGATGGACGAGGAGAAGATCCTGCGCGACGCCCAGCGCATTGCCAACGAGGCCTGGTCGCGGACCTTCAAGACCCGCTTCACGCCGCCGGCGGGATTCTCTCCGGATGCACTGCCTTAAGAACCTGTCGTCCTGAT
>CAIYWM010000524.1 GCA_903929895.1 uncultured Alphaproteobacteria bacterium | reverse complement strand
CCACATTTTGCCGCCGTTGATCACCCAGTCGCCGCCGACGCGTCGCGCCGTGGTCTTGATCGAGGCGACGTCGGAGCCGGCGCCGGTCTCGGAGACGCCGAGGCAGGCCACGTAATCGCCGCTGATCGAGGGGACGAGGAATTCCTTCCGCAGCTCGTCGCTGCCGTAGCGGGCGAGGGCGGGCGTCGCCATCGAGATCTGCACGCCCGTCGCCATGGGTATCGAGCCGCCGTTCACCCAGCCCAGCGATTCGGCGCAGACCATGGCGTAGGAGAAATCGAGGCCCGAGCCGCCGAACTCGACGGGCTTGTCGACTCCCAGCAGTCCGGCATCGCCCATCTTCTTGAACAGCTCATGGGCCGGAAACTGGCCCTCTTTTTCCCACTGGTCGACATAGGGATTGATCTCGCGATCGATCAGCGTCTTCCAGGTCTGGCGCAGCGCCTCATGCTCGGGGGTGAACTTCATGGTTACATCCTCGCAACGCCGAAGGTGATGGGATTTAGCGGCCGGACCATCGATTCGCGCGCGATCGACAGGGTAAAGGCCAGCACCCGCCGCGTGTCGCGCGGGTCGATGATGCCGTCGTCCCAGAGATGGGCGGTGCCGTAGAGGGCGGTCGATTCGCGGTCGAACTGGTCGACGATGCCCTTGAACATCTTGTCGATCTGCTCGTGCGGCGGCTCCTTGCCCTCGCGCAGGAACTTCTGCTCGGTCACGGTCTTCATGACCCCGGCCGCCTGTTCGCCGCCCATCACGGCCGTGCGGCTGTTGGGCCAGGCGAAGATGAAACGCGGGTCGAAGGCGCGGCCGCACATGCCGTAGTTGCCGGCGCCGAAGCTGCCGCCGATCACGATGGTGATCTGTGGCACGGTGGCGTTGGCGACCGCCTGGATCATCTTGGAGCCGTGCTTGACGATGCCGCCACGCTCGCTTTCGGTGCCGACCATGTAGCCGGTCGTGTTTTGCAGATAGACGATGGGCGTGCCCTGCTGGCAGCAGAGCTGGATGAACTGGGCGGCCTTCACGGCGCCCTTGGTGGTGATCGGGCCGTTATTGCCGATCAGCGCAACCGGTTCGCCCTCGATGGCGGCCCAGCCGCAGATCGTCTGCTGGTCGAACAGGGCCTTGAACTCGAGGAAGTCCGAGCCGTCGACCAGACGCGCGATCACCTCGCGGACGTCGTAGGGTTCTTTATGCGACGGCGGGACCACGCCGCACAGCTCCTCGACGTCATGGAGCGGCTCCTTGAAGGACCGCTCCGCGCGTGGCGGCAGGCGATCGTTCCAGTGCCACTTTGCGATCACGTCGCGCGCCATGCGGATGCCGTCGGCGTCGTTCTCAGCCATCCATTCGGCGACGCCCGAGACGGTGGCGTGCATCTCGGCGCCGCCCAAATCCTCGTCGGTCGCGATCTCGCCGGTCGCGGCCTTGAGCAGAGGTGGGCCGGCCAGGAACACCTTGGCCTGGTTGCGCACCATGATGACGTAGTCGCTGAGCCCCGGCAGATAGGCGCCGCCCGCCGTCGAGGAGCCGTGCACCACGGTGACCTGCGGGATGCCGCGGGCGGACATGCGCGCCTGGTTGGCGAAGCCGCGGCCGCCGGGCACGAAGATCTCGGCCTGGTAAAGGAGGTTGGCGCCGCCGGACTCGACCAGGTTCACGACCGGCAGCTTGTTCTCCATGACGATCTGCTGCACGCGCTGGCCCTTGCGCTGGCCGGAGGGCGCGACGGTGCCGCCCTTGATCGCGCTATTCGACGCCGTCACGACGCACCGAACACCCTCGACATAGCCGATGCCGGCGACCGAGCCGCCGCCGGCGCTCGACCCGTCCTTGTCGTCGTGCATGCGGTAGCCGGCGAGCGGCATCAACTCGAGGAAGGGGGCTCCGCGATCCAGCAGCAGCGCGATGCGCTCGCGCGGCATGAGTTGGCGGCGCTTGGCAAAGCGCTCGCGCGACTTCTCGGACGCCGCCTGGACGCTGGCTTCGGCCTCGCGAAACTCGGCGATCGCGGCGAGCATGCGTTCGCGGTTCTGCTTGAACTCGTCGCTGTTGCGATCGATCTGGCTCTCGAGAATCGGCATGTCGTCCTCAGCCGCCCAGGACCTTGGGCGTCACGGCCAGATGGAAGCCGTCGAACGGCTTCGAGCGGTCGGTGGCCGGCAAGTCGACCGAGCGGTTGGCGAGCGGCACGCCGCCGTCGATGCGGATCTCCGTGCCGGTGATGTAGGCCGAGGCGTCGCTCAGCAGGAAGCAGACGGCGGCGGAGACTTCGCTTTCGGTGCCGAGACGGCCCAGCGGGCAGTAGCCCTTGAGCTTGGGGATCTGCTCCTTGAAGTCGCCGGTATAGGTGTCCATGCCCGAGGAGGCGATCCAGCCCGGTGCCACCGAGTTCACCCGCACGCCCGCGGCCGCCCATTCGTAAGCGAGCGTCATGGTGAGGTTCGCCATGCCGGCACGCGCGGCGCCGGTATGCACCATGTTGGGGAAGCCGTTGCGGTAGTCCGCCGTCATGTTGACGATCGAGCCGCCGTGGTCCTGCATCGACTGGGTAAAGACCTCGCGGCTCACGATGAAGCCGCCCGTCAGGTTGTTGCGCACCACCACGTCGAAGCCCTTGGCGCTGAGCGACGCCGCTGGGGAGGGGAACTGGCCGCCGGCATTGTTGAACAGGCCGTGGATGCGGCCGTTCTTCGCCAAGATCGCCGCCACGGCGTCCTTGACCTGGGCTTCCTCGCGGATGTCGAAGACGTGGGTCTCGCAGGTGCCGCCGGCCGCCTCGATCTCGGCCCTCACCTTGTCGAGCTTGTCCTGTTTGCGGCCGGTGATGACGACATGGGCGCCACGCGCTGCGATCTCGTGCGCCGTGCAACGGCCGATGCCGCTGCCGCCGCCGGTCACGATGACCGTCCGGCCCTCAAACAGTCCCGGTTTGAAGACCGAGCGATAGGTCATGTTTCCTCCGACTGAACGGCCGTTTACCGGCATGTAGTTGACGTTTACGTAAAGGTCAAGTAATCCCCAAAGGCCATTGCCGATGGGAGGAATTCGCTCATGACCTTGCAGGAAATCACCGAGAAAATGAAGGAAGGCGCTTCGAAGAAGACGGCCTTCGGAAACAGCGTCAAGTTCGCCACGGATCAGGGCGTCGTCCACATCGACGGCCACCAGACCCCGCCGGCCGTCACCAACGACGACACGGCCGCCGACTGCACCATCAAGATGGACTTCAGCGACTTCGCCGACCTGATTGGCGGCAAGCTCGACGGCATGACCGCGTTCATGACCGGCAAGCTGAAGATCGAAGGCGACATGGGCGTCGCCATGAAGCTCCAGTCGATCCTGCGTTAAGCGCTACGCGCTTAATGCCGGTGGGCGACAGCGCGTTCACACGCGCGAAAGCCCACACGGTTGCAATAAGGGCCCCTTAGCGGGGCCCTTTCTGCGTCAGCTCAGCCCTGCCTGCTCTTGTGGTAGTGCCGCCTGGCCTTGGCGCGGTTGCCGCAGGACGACATGGTGCACCAGCGGCGCTTGCCGGCCCGGCTATCGTCGAGGAACAGGTAGAGGCACTCGGGGTTGGCGCAGCGCCGGACCTTGCCGAGGCTCGCGCTCGCCAACAGGTCTCCCGCCGACCACAGGATAGGGGCGAGGAGGGCCAGCGCCGTCCCGGATCGCATGTCGAGTTCCCAGTCGAACGCCTCGCCGCCGCGCTTCAGCGTCTGACGCGCAGGCGCCGCCGCGAGGGCGGCATTCAGCCCCTCGAAATCGCGCGCCGCGGGTGCCT
>CAIYWM010000523.1 GCA_903929895.1 uncultured Alphaproteobacteria bacterium | reverse complement strand
TCGGCGCCGCTGTCCCAGCGTTCGCCGAACTTCGAGCAGCCCATGCCGAGAATAGCGACCTTGTCCTTGATACCACGAGCCATTGCAGGTCTCCTTGGTGGTGAGGTTGAACTCTTGAGACTAACGAAACTCTTGAACCGGGAAGGCGAACCGAGCCGACAGGCTCAGACCGGGGTCGCCTTCCAGAAGTAACGCTTGAAGCCGCCGCGCATCTGGTCGTTGTCGCGCATGCGGAAGGTCATGCGCATCTTGGCGCCGACCTTCACCTGATCCTTGTCGCTGTCCGTGAAGTCGGCCATGAACCGCCCGCCCTCGGGGAAGGTGATCATGCCGTAATACGCCGGCGGATCCGGCGAATAGGTGAGCGAGTCGGCGGTGAACGACATCACCGAGCATTCCAGTCCCGCCATCGCGTAGGGATCCTGGCTGTCGATGGCATGGCAGTTCGGATTGACGCAGACCTGGCTGCGCGGGAACTGCACGGTGCCGCAGACCTTGCACTTGCCGCCGACCAGCCCGTAGATCATGTCGCGCTTGCGCCACAGGACCGACAGCGCGGTCTTCTTGTCGAACTCCGCGCGCATGCCCTTGTCGATCGGCAGCATCTCGTTGAAGGCGAGGAACTTCATGTAGTTCTTCTCTTCCTTCCGGCGCGCCATCCAGCCCGACAGGCCCTTGCGCGGGGGAAGCTTGTCCTTCTCGGCCGTGACCTCGAACACCAGGATGTCGGCGCCCTGGCCGATGGCCACGACCATGATCCTGTCGCCCGCCTTGGCGCCTTCCAGCGCGTCGACCAGCATGACGAGCGCATGGGCGGCGCCCGTGTCGCCCAGCGTCGCGCCCAGCAGGTCGCGCACCGCGCCCTCGCCGATGCCCACCATCTTGGCCATCTGCTTCGGCACCGCCGGCATCGGGCTCGGCATGATGAAGTGCGTGATGTCCGTGCCCTTCAGCTTGCAGGAAGCAAGGGCCGCCTTGATCGCCGGGGGGACGATCTTCGAGTAGCCCTCGTCGCGGATCCAGCGCTCTTCCCAGCCATAGTCGAAGTCCGACTCGTCGCCGCGGAAGTGATCGACGAAGTCCATCGACACGGAGTGATGGCCGACCAGCTTGGCGATCACGTTCTCAGTGCCACACAGCAGGGCGGCGGCGCCGTCGCCGTAGTTCAACTCGCCGGACGAGGCGACGCGGGCCATGCGCTTGTCGGCGGCGGCGACCAGCGTCGGCGCGCCTTCCCGGGAGGCATTGAGGCCGGCGATGAGGGCCGAGGTGCCAGCCTTCAGCGAGCCGCCGATATCCGTGGCCGACAGGTTCTGCTCGACGTTCAACGCCGTGCCGATCACGCCGGCATTCTGGCGATCCTTGAACGGATGCGTGGTCGAGGCGAAGTAGATGTTGCGGACGTCCTCGGCCTTGTGGCTGGTCAGGCAGTCGCGCGACGCCTCGACCGCCATGGTGATCGAGTCCTCGTCCCAGTTGGCCATCGAGCGCTCGCCCTTCGCGAGACCGCGCAGGCCCGGGGCAAACCACTTGTTGGCGTCATAGACGGCCTGACGGTTGAGACGCAGGCGCGGCACATAGGCGCCAAAGGCCACGATTCCGACCATCGTTCTTCTTCCTCCACCTGGTCCGACTGCAGTCGGTTCATGAACAAGCGTTTATGGCGTCGCTCTTAGCGCGGCCGCCTGTTTCGGGCGAGCCGCTTTTCGTCGTCGCAGGACATTCCGCGAAATTATCTTCCGTTCTGCGGAACGCCTCCGGCAGCCGGCATCTCGCGGATCAGATTGCGGTATCCGGCGCCCTCGGGGATGTGCAGGAACTTCTTGCCGTCCTTGACCTCGACCCAGGGCAGGACCGTGACGATCTTGCGCGCACTCGCGGCGGAGATCGCACCGGCGACCGTCTTGCCCTCGGCCAGCAGCTCGAGGTTCTTCGTCGTGGCGTGGACCAGCGTCCGCTTGCCGGCCTTCGCTTCCTCGATCGCTTCCTGAGGTCCGATCCAGACCGAGTCCGTCGACTCCGACCCATCGTGCAGGGCGATCTGGTCCTCCGGCGCCTCGGCCAGGAAGAACCAGGTGTCGAAACGCTTCGGCACGAAGGTCGGCGTGATCCAGTGCGCGTAGGGCGTCATCAACTCGGTCGCGATCTCCAGGTCCTCGGCCTCGACCATGTCGACGATGCTCGCCTCGTCCTTGGCCAGCTTGGCGCGCCAGCGCTCCTCGATCCCCTTGAGGTCGGCCGCGCCGATCAGCGCCCGCTGACCGCGCTTGCGGGCCAGAAGGACACCGCATTCCTCGAAAGCCTCGCGCACGCCGGCGACCCGGAACTTCAGCTCGGCGTCGTCGATCTTGTCGGCACCGCCGCAGCGCGCCCGCAGCGACGGGGCGCCATCGGCCTCCTCCAGCTTGCCACCGGGAAAAACGAGCGCGCCCGAGAAGGAATCGATCTGGTGATGGCGGACCACCATGAACACTTCCAGCGGCGACGCGGCGTCGCCCGGCTGTGACGGACGCAGCAGCAGCACGGTGGTGGCGGGCCGCGGCGCGGCGCCCTCGGTCTTCGGTTGGGTCATTTCTTCCTGCATTCGTGTGACAGACGAGTGTCCCATACAAGCGGCGACAGTGCCATTGCGCGGGTGTATCCTGACATTGTCCATTCCGCTCTGAAGGAGCATGCCATGACAATGTCCACCAACAGTCCGCTTCCCCCCAATCTGGCGGAAGGCATCAAGGTTCTTCGCGCCAAGTGGGGGTGGATCGTGGCGCTGGGCGTCGTGTTCCTGATCGCCGGCTTCATCGCGCTGGGCAGCGCCGTCGCCGCCACCGCCTCGGCCGTCATGATCGTCGGCATCATGATGATCATGGGCGGTGCCGCGGAAATCTTCGCCGCCTTCAGCGTCAAGGGCTGGGGCAAGTTCATCCTCTGGATGCTGCTCGGCGCGCTCTATGTCGGCGCCGGCATCATCGCCATCGGCAATCCCTTCGCCGCGGCCACCATCCTCACCCTGATGCTGGGCGCGGCGCTCGTCGCCGGCGGCGTGCTGCGCATCTTCCTCGCGTTCAGCATGAAGTCGGCCGGCAAGCCGTGGGGCTGGGTCGTCGTTTCCGGCCTCGTCACGCTGCTGCTGGGCGCGATGATCATCGCCCAGTGGCCAGCCTCCAGCTTCTTCGTGCTGGGCATCTTCCTCGGCATCGACCTGATCTTCATCGGGTCGGGCTGGGTGACGATGGGGCTGGCGCTGAAGAACCGCCCCGCCGCCTGAGGCGCTACTTCCGGGTCGGATCCTCGGCGACCTGCACCAGCAGCTTGCCGAAGTTCCGGCCCTTCAGGAGGCCGATGAAGGCCTCGGGCGCATTCTCGATGCCCTTCACGACATCCTCGCGGTACTTGATCTTGCCGGCCTTCACCGCGGCCGGCACTTCCTTCCAGAAGTCGGCCATCTGGCCGAAGTGATCGGAGACGATGAAGCCTGTCACGGTGGCGCGCTTGATCAGCAGCAGGCGCCAGTCGGGACCCGGGCTCATCTGCATCTCGTTGTAGTGTGAGATCAGGCCGCAGAGCGGCACGCGCGCGAAGTCGTTGAGCTGCGGCACGACGGCAGCCTGCACCGCACCGCCGACATTCTCGAAATAGATATCGATGCCCTTGGGCGCCGCGGCCCGCAGCTCCTTGAACAGATTGCCGCCGGCCGCGCGATAGTCGACGCAGGCATCGAAGCCGAGCTCGTTCACGACGTAGTCGCACTTCTCCTTGCCGCCGGCGATGCCGACCGCGCGGCAGCCCTTGAGCTTGGCCAGCTGGCCGACCACCGAGCCGACGGCGCCGGACGCCGCCGACACGACCACCGTCTCGCCCGCCTTGGGCTTGCCGATCTCCATCAGCCCCCACCAGGCCGTCATGCCCGGCATGCCGAGCAC
>CAIYWM010000522.1 GCA_903929895.1 uncultured Alphaproteobacteria bacterium | reverse complement strand
CGGCCGATCGCGTGTCGACGGCGCGGGAGAAGCTCCGGCGCGTGCTGGCGGCGCTGAACGGCGACCCCGAGCTGGCGGTCGAGGCGCATCCGCTGGTGCGGGAAAAGACGGCTGCGCGCGAACGGGCGGCGCTGGATCTCGCCCGTACCACGGTGCGCGCCCCGGTCGACGGCGTCGTGGTCAACATGCGTCTCCAGCAGGGCGAGCAGGTGAAGGCGTCGACGCCGCTCTTCTCGCTGGTGGTGCTGAGCCGGCCCTGGGTCGAGGCGAACTTCAAGGAAACCGAGCTGACCCATGTGAAGGTGGGGCAGAAGGCCACCGTGGTGCTCGACACCTATCCCGACGTGAAGTGGGAGGCGCTGGTCGAAAGCGTGAGCCCGGCGACGGGAGCGGAGTTCGCGATCCTGCCGCCGCAGAATGCCAGCGGCAACTGGGTGAAGGTCGTGCAGCGCCTGCCCGTGAAACTGCGCCTGCTGCCGCATGCCGGGGAACCGCCGTTGCGTGCCGGCATGACTGCGACGGTGAAGATCGACACCGGCCGCCAGCGCGATGTCACCAGCTTGATGGGTGGCACGAAGGAGACGCCGCTGGCACCCGCGTCACCACCGCACGACGTCACGGCGCAGTCGAAGTAGGAACCAAGAACTCCGTCGTCTTGAGCGAAGCGCCCCCTCGGATGCCTCGGGGCAGGCTCCGTCGCGCAGTCGAAAGACCTCTTTTTGTTTCGATACACCGTGCGTCGGAGGATAGGTCCTTCGACTGCGCCGTCCTGCGGACGGCTCCGCTCAGGACGACGGCTTTAGGGGGTCACCCGCACGCCAGCGAGTAGATGTGCTGGACCTCGCCCGGCAGAGGCATCGCCTGCCATGTCTTGCCGGCGTCGCGGGTGCCGAAGACCTCGCCGTCGTAGCGCGCGCCGATATAGACCTGTCCGGGGTCGGTCGGATGCAGGCCGATCGACATGATGGTGCCGTTCACCTTGACCTTGTCGAAGCGCGTCCAGCTCTCGCCGCCATCCTCGCTGCGATAGAGGCCGCCGTCCTTGCTTGCCGCGGCGACGGACAGGGCGGAGTAGAGCGTGTTGGGCTCGACCGGCGAGACCCGGATGTCGCGGCCATAGGTGGTGGGCGAGAAGCGGCCGACCTCCATGTCCTTCCAGGTCCGGCCCTGGTCGCTGCTGCGGAACAGGCCCATGCGGACGGCAAGCCACAGCCCCTCGGGGTCGGCGGGGTTGATCGTCACGGCATGACTGTCGAGCATGCCTTCGGCCGTCGTGTCGCTCACGATCTTGCTCTTGAGATGGTCCTGCTCGGCGAGCTTCAGCAGGCCCGCGCTGCAATCGGTCCAGGTCTGGCCGAGATCGATGCTGCGCATGACGCCGTTGATCTCGAGCGCGGCGTAGAGTTCGACGTGGCGCCTCGGGTGCTGCACCAGCCGCATCACCCGCGACGCGAAGGGGCCCGTGCAGTGCGTGTCGATGGCCGGAGTGGGGAGGGCCTGCCAAGACGCACCGCCATCGTCGCTGCGATAGACGGCGATGGGCGACGCACCCGCGAACACACGATCCGGATCGCGCGAGTCGACGAGGAAGGACCAGACCTCGCGGCCGGCATCGGGGAAGGCGGTCCGGCGGAAGGTGGCGCCGCGATCGGTGCTGCGCCACACGCCGTCATTGGTTCCGGCGAACACGATCTCGGGGTTCTTCGGATGGACGAAGATGGTGAAGGCCTGGACGGTCCCCAGCACATGCTGCCAGTCGCCGCCTGCGGTCGGGCGACGGAAGACGCCGACGCGGCCCTTGTGGTCGGGCTTTCCGAAATACCCGGCCACACCGACATAGATGTTCGACTGATCCCGTCCGGTAGTCATGGGCTTTCCTCCGGTTCTCTTATGTCTCGTTTGGCGAAGATATTATCGCTTCCAGAGCGGCAAGTCCGTCCGTGAGAGCGGCTGGCCCCGGCTGCAGGATCAGGGGTGACTTGATCTCGTGAAGGCGCCCGCGCTTGATGGCGGGGATTGTCTCGAAGCCCGGTCGAGCCACGACCTTCTCGCGCCTGAATTTCTTGCCGCACCAGGAGCCGATGATGACGTCGGGCGACCGGCGGATTACCTCTTCGGGCGTGACGATCCTGTCCTTGGCGGATTTGCACCCGGCGAGTTCGGGGAAGATGTCCGCACCGCCGGCGGCCTCGATCAGTTCCGAGACCCAGGCGATGCCCGAGATCATGGGCTCGTCCCATTCCTCGAAATAGACCCTGGGGCGATGGCTCCTCGTCGCCGCGCGCTGGCGTGTGTCTTCGAGATTGGCGGCAAGGCGGTTCGCGAGGCCATCAGCGCGATCCTGCGCGCCGACCAAGGCGCCGAGCGTGCGGATCATGGCCAGGATTTCCGCGACGGTCCTTTGATTGAAGGCGTGGACGGCGACGCCTGCCCGAATGAGCGATGCCACGATATCGGCCTGCAGGTCCGAAAAGGTGAGGACCAGGTCCGGCTGCAGGGCGAGGATCTTGGGGATGTCGGCAGAGATGAAGGCCGAAACCCGGGGCTTCTCCCGGCGCGCCTGCGGTGGCCGAACGGTGTAGCCCGAGACGCCGACGATCCGGTCCTGCTCTCCCAGCAGGTAAAGCGTCTCGGTGGTTTCCTCGGTCAGACAGACGATGCGTTCGGGCGGGTACATGTTACGCGGCGTTGAGAGCCGGTGTCCGTGATGGCCGGCCTTCGGCCATCACGGGTTGCCGGTTCAGTTCTTCTTGACCAGCGGGCACTCGCTGTTGGCCAGGGGGCGGAACGCCTCCTCGCCGGAGATCTTGGAGAGCAGCTTGTAGTAGTCCCACGGGCCCTTCGACTCGGAGGGCTTCTTGACCTCGAAGAGATACATGTCGTGCATCTTGCGGCCATCCTCACGGACGTAGCTCGGCCCGAAGATGGGATCATCCCACTTGGCGGCCTTCATCGCGGCCATCACCTTCTCGGCATTGTCCGTTCCGGTCGCCTTCACCGCGTTGAGGTAGGCGAGCGTCGCCGAGTAGAAGCCGGCCTGCACGCTGGTCGGCATCTTGCCGTTGAACCTGGCGGCGAACTTCTTGGAGAAAGCACGCGTCCGGTCGTTGAGATCCCAGTAGAACGCCTCGGTCAGGTTGAGGCCCTGCGCGCGCTCGAGGCCCAACGAGTGGATGTCGGAGATGAAGACCAGCAGACCCGCAAGCTTCTGGCCGCCCTTGGTGATGCCGAACTCGGACGCCTGCTTGATCGAGTT
>CAIYWM010000521.1 GCA_903929895.1 uncultured Alphaproteobacteria bacterium | reverse complement strand
TGTTCGCTTCCTTGATGACCTTGCGCCACTTTTCCGTCTCGGCGAGGAGGCGCTTGCCGTAATCGGCGGCGCTGCCACCGACCAGGACGAAGCCGAGGTCGACGAGCTTCTTCGCCGTCGCCGGGTCGGTGAGAACCTCGGTGAAAGCCGCGTTCAGCCGGGAAATGATCGGCTCGGGCGTGCCGCCCGGCGCCATGACCCCGAAGAACACCGCGCCCGTCAGGTTCGCAGGCAGGCCGGCCTCGGCCACCGTCGGCACGTCGGGAAGCATGGGCACGCGCTTGGCCGCCGCGACGACCAGGCCGCGCAGCCTGCCATCCTTCACCGCAAGGCCGCCCGGCAGCAGGGTGTCGGAGAACAGCATGACATGGCCGCCCAGAACGTCCTTCAACGCGTCGGCGCTTCCCTTGTAGCCGATATGCTCCAGCTTGATGCCGGTCTCCATCCTGAGCTGCTCGCCCCACAGATGCGGCATGCTGGCATTGCCCGCCGAGGCGTAAGGGATCGGCGAGGTCTGCGTCTTCGCCCAGGCGATGAATTCGGCCATCGTCTTGTAGGGCGCGCTGGGATTGCAGGCGAGGAGCAGCGGCATGTCGACATAGCTGCAGACCGGGGCCAGATCCTTAACCGGATCGTAGGGCAGCTTGAGGCCGAATGACGTGTTGGTGGCAACCGGAGCCGCTGCCATGAGGATCGTGTAGCCGTCGGGCTTCGCCCTGGCGACGATCTCGGTGGCAATGATCGTCCCGCCACCGGGCTTGTTATCGACCAGTACCTGCTGGCCGAACTTGTTCGTGAGGTACTCCGCCGCGATGCGCGCCGACGTATCGGTCGCGCCGCCCGGCGCATAGGGAACGACAAAGCGGATCGGCTTGTCGGGAAATGTCTGGGCCCGCGCGATGGACGGCGCGAGCGCAAGACCTGCGGCGGCCCCCAGCAGATGGCGACGCTTCATGTTACTCCTCCCTTGATGTCTTCTCGTCTTTGACCGGAGTATCCGTGACAGAGGGAAGAAGAGCTAGCCCCTCGACCAGCCGAGGTACGGCATGCGAAGCTCAGTCCGTGCAAAATCGCGAGGGCGGCGTGGCGAAGGACGGGCAAGGGCTGGAGCTGGGCAATGCCGACGAGGGTGCGGTCGCCGCGCTGGATTTCGTCAGGCAGGAATGGCTGGGCTTCGGCAAGCGGTTCGCCGACTTCATCGCCACCGCCGACGCCGAAGAAAAATGCCCGATGCTGCCGCTGGTCGCGGCGAGCCTGTTCCTCTCCATGTATTCGCCGGAAGGTCACGCTGCCGCGACGCGCCATCTCTCGCGCGCACAGAAGATGACGGCGGGCGCAAGCCCTCGCGAATTCGCGTGGCTCGGCGCCATCGAATTCTGGGTCGGGGGTGACACCGACCGCAGCCTCCAGCAATTCCGCCGGATCGTCGCCGAATGGCCGCGCGACCTGCTGGCCGGCAAGCTGGCGCAGTTGCTGGCCTTCAACCGCGGCGAGGCCGAGACGCTGCTCGAGGTCGGCGAGAAGCTGCTCGCCGCCAACCCGGACAATCGCTTCGTCTGGGGCATGTATGCGTTCGGTCTCGAGGAGTGCAATCGCCTCGACGAGGCCGAGGCCGCCGCCCGCAAGGGACTGGCGCTCGACCGCAACGACCCCTGGGCGCATCACGCCATCGCCCATTGCCTGGAAGCGCGCGGCCGCATGCTGGAGGGCGTCGCCTTCCTCAGTTCCGTGTCCGACACCTGGAGCGAGTGCAACTCCTTCATGCTGACGCACAACTGGTGGCACCTCGCGCTGTTCCTGATCGACCTCGACCGCACCGACGAGGCGCTGGCGCTGCATGACGAGCGTGTCTGGGGCGTCTGGAAGGAGTTCTGCGAGGATCAGGCCAACGCCGTCTCGCTGCTGGCGCGGCTCGAACTGCGCGGCGTCGACGTCGGAACGCGCTGGGCCGATCTCGCGACCTACCTGAAGCCGCGCCTGCACGAGCATCTCTCCGCCTTCCACGACGTCCACTATCTCTACGGGCTGGCGCGCGCCGGCGAGCGCAGCGCCGTCATCGAGATGCTGGCGAGCCTCGAGGATCGCGCCGGGCGTGCGAAGCCGTTCGAGCGCGAGCTCTGGGCCGATTGCGTCGTACCACTGGCGCATGGCCTGGCCGCCCACGCCGCGGGCGACATGCCTGCGGCGGCGCGCCTGATGGGTCAGGCCATGCCGTACCTGCGCAGCCTCGGCGGCTCGATCGCTCAGCGCGCTTTGTTCGGCGCCATCCATCTCGACGCGCTGAGCCGGGCCGGCTGGAACGATGCGGCGCTGGCCATCCTGCAGGCCGACGAACGCGAACGGCCCGGCGTGGCCGCAACCAAGCGCGCGCTGGCCGATCTCTATCGCAAGGTCGGCCGCACCGAGCAGGCGCTCGCCGCCGAGTACCAGGCCGAGCAGCTCGCCCGCCAGTATCGCGCCGCGACGGCAAGGACAGGAGAAGCGGCATGACGGTGGATCTCACGCAGGCGAGCGCCGCCCAGCTCGGCGGCCTATACCGCAAGGGCAAGGCCTCCCCGGTCGAGACCATGAAGGCCGTGCTGGCGCGATGCGACCGCCACGCGACGACGATCAACGCGCTCTGCCATGTCGACGGGAAGGCGGCCCTGGCCGCCGCGCGCGCCTCGGAGAAGCGCTGGAAGAAGGGCGAGCCGTTCTCGCCACTCGATGGCGTGCCGGTCTCGATCAAGGAGCTTGTGCGGGTCAAGGGCTGGCCCGCCTCGATGGGCAGCAAGCTCACCGACAAGACACCCGTCGATACCGATGCGCCGGCGGTGGCGCGGCTGCGCGAGGCCGGCGCCCTCGTCTTTGCGCAGAGCACCAGCCCGGAATACGGCCACAAGGGCGTTACGGATTCGCCGCTGCACGGGATCACGCGCAATCCCTGGAACACCAGCATGACGCCGGGCGGCTCCTCGGGCGGCGCCGGCGCCGCGGTCGCGGCGGGCCTCGGTCCGATCGCCATCGGTACCGACGGCGGCGGCTCGGTGCGTATCCCCGCAAGCTTCAACGGGCTGATCGGCCTCAAGCCCACGTTCGGCCGCGTGCCGGCCTGGCCGCCCTCGATGACCGGCGACCTGTCCAACACCGGCCCGATGGCGCGCACCGCGCTCGATGCGGCGTTGATGATGAACGCCATCGCCCGACCCGATCCGCGCGATGGCCATGCCCTGCCCGAGGACGACACCGACTACACGAGGAAGCTCGGCAGGCTGCCGAGGAAGCTGAAGGTCGGCTTTGCGCTGCGCCTCGGCGACCATCCGCTCGACATCGAGGTCGCCGCGATGGTGACGAAGGCGGCGCGGGACTTCGCGGCGCTGGGCTGCACGGTC
>CAIYWM010000520.1 GCA_903929895.1 uncultured Alphaproteobacteria bacterium | reverse complement strand
TGCCGCTCCTCCTGACCTGACTTTTTTCCTGCAGGAATCCCCATAGGGTCAGTGTGTTTGACAAGGTCAGCAATATTGACCTAAATGGGCAGATAGTTGTGTTTTGACTGCCCGCAAAGACGTGATCGGAATCAAACGAAGGGGGATATCGCAATGTCCTTAACCATGGACGACCGCGACGGCTTCATCTGGCTGGACGGCAAGCTGGTCCCGTGGCGCGAGAGCCGCATGCATGTGCTGACCCATGCGCTGCATTACGGCTCGGCCGTCTTCGAGGGCGAGCGCATCTATGATGGCCGCGTCTTCCGCCTCGCCGCGCACAGCGCCCGCCTGATCCGCTCGGCCAACCTGCTCGACTACGACCTGCCGTGGTCGCGCGAGCAGATCGACGAGGCGACCCGCGCCGTCGTGAAGGCCAACGACCTCACCGCCGGCTATATCCGTCCCATCGCCTGGCGGGGCTCGGAAGTTCTGGGTGTGTCGGCGATCGGCACGACGGTCCACCTCGCCATCGCCCCCTGGGCCCAGGAAGGCCGCCTCTCGGTGCAGGCGCGCGACGCCGGCATCAACGTCACCATGGCGAAGTACCGCCGTCCCTCGCCCGAGACCGCACCCGGTCACGCCAAGGTGGCGGGCCTCTACGTGATCTGCGGCATCGAGAAGGATCGCGCCCTGAAGGCCGGCTTCGACGATGCGCTGATGCTCGACTGGCAGGGCCGCATCGCCGAGACGACCGGCGCCAACATCTTCCTGGTGATCGACGGCAGGCTGGTCACGCCGACGCCGCACAATTTCCTCGATGGAATCACGCGCCGTGCGGTGATGGGCATGGCGCGGACGCGCGGCTGGACGGTGGAGGAACGCGACGTCATGCCGGACGAACTGAGCAACGCGAGCGAGGTCTTCCTCTGCGGCAGCGCCGCCGAGATCGTGCCGGTCGGTTCGATCGACCAGCACCATTTCCAGGCGGGGCCCGTCGCCAAGACGCTGATGGCCGACTTCCAGAAGCTGGTACGCGCGCCCGATAGCGAAGGCTTCGGCGAGGCCACGCATCTGATGACGCCGGCATCGTCGCTGGCGGCGTGATCGGACGGCTTGACATCGGGGCCTGCGATCCCCTTTTCTCGATGACGTCCGAGGGGTGCCTGACCTCCGTGTAGGAAGCGGGCTGAGACAGCCTAAACGGCTGAACCCTTTGAACCTGATCCGGGTCATGCCGGCGAAGGAACGGGAGTCAGCTGTGGGTTCACCTGTCGTAACGATCATCGGAGCTGGCGTCGCGGGCCTGGCCTGCGCGACCGAGCTTGCCGACCGCGGTGTCGCCGTCGAGCTGCTGGAGCGCAGCGGCCGGGTGGGCGAGGGCGCGTGCTCGTGGATGGCGGGCGGCATGCTGGCGCCGTGGTGCGAGCGGGCGACCACCGACGAGATCGTCGCCCGTCTGGGCGAGCCGTCGATCGAATGGTGGCGCCGCCACTATCCCGGCACCGTCAGCCAGGGCAGCCTGGTCCTCACGCCGCCGCGCGATGCGGCCGATCTCACGCGCTTTGCCGCCCGGACCG
>CAIYWM010000519.1 GCA_903929895.1 uncultured Alphaproteobacteria bacterium | reverse complement strand
GCCAGCGGCACGAGAGAGAGAAGAACCAGCATCGCAAGGGCCGGCAGGATGATGAGCCAGTAGACTCCATGGCGCGGCCGCCAGCCCGTCGGCGTGCTACTCTGCGAGGGCACGGCAATCCTCCGCCTGCCAGCCGATGTCGATCTCCGTGCCGGGGGCGAACGTCTCCTGGCCGGCCGTGTTCGCGAGCTTCACGATGAAATCGTCGGCGCCGAAGGCCACGAGCCGCAGCCGCGTCTGGTCTCCGAGAAACGTCACCTCCGCGATGCGCGCGGCAAAACGGTTGGGCGACGCCTGCGCCGCCTTTCCGAGCAGAATTTTCTCCGGCCGCACGACCAGATGCACCGCGGAACCCGGCGCGCAGGGCACCGGCATCACCGCCGTCACCGTCTCGCCGGTCGCGAGCGCGGCCGCGCAGCTTCCGCCATCGTGCTGTCGAACGGTCGCGGGAAGCGCGTTGCTCTCGCCCAGGAAGCGGGCGACGAAGAGGGAGGCCGGCGCCTCGTAGAGACGGCGCGGCTCGTCGACCTGGCGTAGGGCGCCGGTACTGAACACCGCGACCCGGTCCGACATGGTCATCGCCTCGACCTGGTCGTGCGTGACGTACACCATGGTGACGTCCAGCCGCTGGTGCAGATGCTTCAGCTCGTACTGCATCTGCTCGCGCAGCTGGCGGTCGAGCGCGCCCAGCGGTTCGTCGAGCAGGATCAGACGAGGCTCGAACACGAGGGCCCGGGCGACGGCAACGCGCTGCTGCTGGCCGCCGGAAAGCTGCTGTGGCCTGCGATCGCCAAAGCCGTCGAGCCGGACCATCGACAGCGCCCGCGTGACCTTCGAGGTCATTTCGGCGCGCGGCACACCGCGGACGCGAAGCGGGAATGCGATGTTCTCCGCCACCGTCATGTTGGGAAAGAGCGCGTAGTTCTGAAACACCATGCCGATGCCGCGCTTCTCGACCGGCACGTCGGTGACGTCCTCGCCGTCCACGAATATGCGGCCCTCGGTGGGTCGCTCGAAGCCGGCGAGCATGGTGAGCGTGGTCGTCTTGCCCGACCCCGAGGGGCCCAGCAGCGTCAGGAACTCGCTGCGGGCGACCTCGAGGTTGAGTGCGCGGACGGCATCGACCGTGCCGTCATAGCTCTTGCGAACGTTGGCAAACCGAACGAGCGGCTCTGGAACCGGCGACAGCATGCACCGGTGCAGCGAATTCCATGCCAGCCCGCGCGCCAGCGCGACGGGCGGAAGTTACTCCACCTTGGCGCCCGACGCCTTGATCACCGGGGCGAGCTTCTTTTCCTCGGCGGCGCGGAACGCGGCGGTCTCGGCCGGCGTCTTCCAGATCTGGGTGGCGCCCTGCTGGTCGAAGGCGGCTTTCACGCTGGGCTTCTGCAGGGCCTGCTTGGTCAGCGCCGAGAGCTTTTCGACCATCGCCGGCGGCACGCCTGCCGGTGCGCAGATGCCGCCCCACGAGGTGATCTCGAAGCCCGGCAGGAACTCGCCGAAGGTCGGCTTGTCAGGCACCGCCGGATGGCGCTCCTTGGAGGTCACCGCGATGCCCTTCACCTTGCCGCCCTTCATCAGGCCGAGAGGGCCCGGGATGTTGTCGAACATCATGTCGACCTGACCCGCCAGGATGTCCTGATGGGCGGGCGCGCTGCCCTTGTAGGGCACGTGCAGCAGGTTGACGCCGGCCATCTGCTTGAACATCTCGCCGGTCAAGTGCGGGCTGGTGCCGGCACCCGACGACGCGAAGGTGAACTTGCCCGGATTGGCCTTCGCCAGCGCGATCAGTTCGGGGATCGTGTTGGCCGGGAAGTCGAGCCGCGTCATCAGCATGTTGGGCACCGACCACAGGGTGGCAATCCCGGTGAAGTCCTTGCCCGCGTCGAACGGCAGCTTGGCGTAGAGCGTGGGCGCGATGGCGTGCGCGGCAATCGTATAGAGGCCGATCGTGTAGCCGTCCGGAGCTGACTTGGCGATGATGTCCGCGCCGATATTGCCGCCGGAGCCGGCGCGGTTCTCGATGATGAACTGCTGGCCCGTGAGTTCGGAGAGTTCCTGGCAGACGATGCGCGACAGCGTGTCGGTCGGGCCGCCGGCCGGAAACACCACGATGTATTTCACCGGCCGGTTGGGCCAGTCGTTCTGCGCGCGGGCGATGCCCGACGCGATCATCGGCGCGGCGAGCGCGCCGCCGGAGAGAATGAGTGCGCGTCGACGCGGAATCATGACTTTGGTCATCTTGAACGTAGCCTCCTGTGTTTTTTGATTGGGAGGCAGTCTAGCGGAGTCGTTCCGCTGTTCAATATGTACCCTGCCGTTCTCAGTCCGTGACGATCACCGTGTAGGCGGCCGTCGCACCTTCGGGTACGACGATGTCGACCTGCATGCCTTTGCCCATCGGCTTGGCGCTATGCCTTTGCGGCTTGGCCGGCCTGGCCGAGACGGGGATCACCGCGATGCCCCATTCCCCGCTGCGCTTCAACAATGCCAGGGGAAGCTTGGCCCCCGCCTCGATGGTGTAGAGACCTGGCTGCATCCCCCTCACCACGAAGGCGCCACGCCCGTCGGTGACGGTCTCGACGATGACACGGCCGTCAGCCTTGCTCCGGACGATGACGTCGACGCCGGTGACCGGCTCATTGGCGGCCCTCGCGCCGGCAATGGGAAGAAAGGGGAGCACCACCGACGCCAGAAGCGTCCCAAGCAACCGCACCCTGTTCGATCTCCCTGTGCCGCGCCCGTGCCGGCGCCAGCATCGGATGATGACGGCGAATGCAATCAATCTCCATGTGAATTTCATTCCTGATTGATTTGCGGGGCACTGGCCGCCACGGTGGCGGCCGCAACAGGAGATAATGAGATGAAGCTGGATTTCACGGGCAAGAAGGCGATCGTTTGCGGCGGCAGCCGGGGAATCGGCAAGGCCATCGCCATGGGCTTCGCGGCCTGCGGCGGCGACGTGTCGATCTGCGCGCGCGATGCCAAGACCCTCGAAGAGACCCGCGCGGAACTCGCCAAGCACGGCCACAAGACGCATGCTGCCAGCGCCGACCTCGCGCAGGGCGACGCGGTGCGCGGCTACGTCCGCGACGCGATCGCGGCGCTGGGGGGAGTGGATCTCCTGATCAACAACGCTTCGGCCTTCGGCTCCTCCGACGACGACAAGGGTTGGACCAGCAGCCTCGCGGTCGACATGCTGTCGATCGTGCATGCCACGCAGGAAGCCCTGCCGGAACTGAAGAAGTCGCAGGGCAACGTGGTCAACATCTCCTCGATCTCCGCGCTCCATCCGGCGGCGCGCCAGCCGCCCTACGGCGCCATCAAGGCGGCGGTGATCCACTACACGGTCACCCAGGCGGCGATGTATGCGAAGGATCGCATCCGCGTGAACTGCATCGCGCCCGGCTCGATCGAGTTTCCCGGCGGCGTCTGGGACAAGCGCAAGACCGACAATCCCGCCCTCTACAACGGCACGCTGGCCTCGATCCCGTTCGGTCGCATGGGCCACGCCGAGGAAGTCGCGAACGTCGCGCTGTTCCTCGCCTCGCCGCTGGCTTCCTGGGTGACCGGCCAGACCATCGCCGTGGCCGGCGGACAGGGGTTGTAATTTCCATGTCCTCGACGAACCGCTCCCACGTCCTGCTCTGGACCGATTCCCCCGCGGCCTATCTCGACGCGATCCAGGCGGCGGGCCTCGCCGAGCGGGTCGCGATCGACACGCTGCCGCGCAAGGAGAAGCCGTCGGCCGAGCAGCTCACCCGGACCGAGGCGATGATGGCGGGGGCGGTGCCGGCGGGTCTGCTGCCGGCGATGCCCCGGCTGCGCTGGGCGCAGGCGATGAGCGCCGGTGTCGACAACTGGCTGGCGCTGCCCGACCTGCCGTCGGGCCTCACGCTCACCTGCGCGCGCGGCACGCACACCGAGTCGATGCCGGAGAACATCATCGGCGCGCTGTTCCACGTCGCGAAGCCCTACGCGCAGGTCGCCGAGCATCAGAAGGAGAGCAAGTGGGTCCATACGGTGGCCCAGCCCCTGACGGGCAAGACGCTTGGCATCCTGGGCCTGGGCGCCATCGGCCAGGAAGTGGCGCGCATCGCCGTCGCGCTCGGCATGC
>CAIYWM010000518.1 GCA_903929895.1 uncultured Alphaproteobacteria bacterium | reverse complement strand
GGCAGCTTCGTCACCCTGCTCGGCCCCTCCGGCTGCGGCAAGACCACGCTGCTGCGCCTGATCGCAGGCTTTCTCGACCCCAGCCGCGGCAGCATCGCCATCGACGGCGCGCCCATGCAGGGCGTGCCGCCGCGGCGGCGGCCGCTCGGCATGGTTTTCCAGAACCTGGCGCTGTTCCCGCATCTCGACGTTTTCGAGAACGTGGCCTACGGGATGCGGATTCGCGGCACCGCGGCCGCCGAAATCGCCGGCCGCGTTTCGCGTTTCCTCGGACTGGTGGGCCTGGCCGGCTTCGAGCGGCGGCGCATCGGCCAGCTCTCCGGCGGACAGAAGCAGCGCGTGGCGCTGGCACGGTCGCTGGCGCTGGAGCCCGCCATCCTGCTGCTCGACGAGCCGCTGAGCGCGCTCGACCTGCAGCTTCGCCGCCAGTTGCAGGTGGAACTCAAGTCGATCCAGCGCCAGCTCGCCACGACCTTCGTGTTCGTCACGCACGACCAGGACGAGGCGACGATGCTCTCCGACACGATCGTCGTGATGAACGGCGGGCATGTACAGCAGGTCGGCACGCCCGGCGAGATCTACCGCCACCCTGCCTCGCCTTTCGTCGCGCGCTTCGTCGGTGACATCAACATGATGGACGGCCGGATCGAGGCGGTCGATGCCATGTCGGTCTCGGTCTCCGTCGCCGGCCGGGCGATCTCCGTTCCCCGCGCGTCCGTCGTCGGTACCGCTTCGGCCGGCCGCGCCTGCCAGCTCGCCTGCCGCCCTGAGTCGGTCCGACTGGAGGGAACGCAAGCAGACGCGCTGTCGCTCGAAGCCCGCGTGACGGCGTTGCATCGTCTCGGGCCCACGGTGAAGGCAGTTCTCGACACGCCGCTGGGACCGCTCACGGCGCTGGCGATGGCCGACACGCCGCACGTGGCGGAACTCGCCGAAGGAAAGACGGCGCGTCTCTTCGTACCGTCCGACACATTCACGCTCTTCGCCTCAACCTGAAAGAACGATCATGCCCGCTCAGGATTTCGCCGGCCGCACCGTCGCAGACCATGTGGAAGCCTTCACCTCCGGCAAGGTCGCCGCGCGCGACATCGTCGAAGGCCTGCTCGAACGCACCCGCAAGGCCGAGCCCTTCAACCCGATCGCGACGCTCGATACGGACGGCGCCCGCGCCGCCGCCGACGCGCTCGACGCGCGGCGCAAGGCCGGCGGGTCCTTTGGCGCCCTCGCCGCGGTGCCGGTCTCGGCCAAGGATCTCATTCTCACCAAGGGCCTGCGCACCGCCTTCGCCTCCGTCACGATGAAGGACAACGTCCCGTCGATCGATGCCGAGGCCATCGCCCAGTGGCGTGCCGCCGATGCCGTCCTGTTCGCCAAGACCACGACGCCGGAGTTCGGCCACAAGGTCCTGACCGACAGCCCGCTGCACGGCATCACGCGCAACCCGTGGAACCGCGAGCATACGAGCGGCGGTTCGAGCGGCGGCGCGGCGGTTTCGGTGGCCCTGGGCCTCGGCCCGATCGCGATGTCGACCGACGGGGCGGGCTCGGGCCGCATTCCCGCCGCCTGCTGCGGCGTCTACGGACTGAAGGCGACGCTGGGCCGCGTGCCGCACGAGGTGCCGCCCGACCAGTTCGGCCAGCTCACCTATCTCGGTGTCATGGCACGCCATCCGGGCGATCTCGGCGCCGGCCTTGCCTCGATGTCGCGCGGCCATCGCGACGATCCCTGGACGCTCGCCATCGGCCGCGAGCCCTTTGCCTGGCCCGACCGGTCCGGCGAGCATCCGATCGCCGGCCGGCGCATCACCGTCATCCGTCGCATGACCGGCGGCTATCTCGATCCCGACACCGAGGCCCGCCTCGACGCCGCGCTCGCCTTCCTCGACAAGCAGGGCGCCCACATCAAGGAGATGGACGGGCGCGAGATCGACTGGAAGCTCGACGTGGCGCGCATCATCCTGCGCGCCAACCAGATCGAGCGCTTCGCCGACATCCTGAAGAACCGCCGTGGCGAGCTCGATCCGTCGTTCGCGCGGACGCTGGACGAAGGCAATGCCGTCGACGTGGTGGCGCTGCGCCGTGCGCTGGTCTACCGCACAATCGCCTTCAAGTCCGTACAGCGCCTGTTCGCCGACTGCGACCTGCTGCTCACGCCGACCGTCGCCACGCCGGCGCCGCCCGCAACCCAGAACCAGTTCGAGCCGCTGGTGGTCGACGGCAAGCCGCTCGGCGACCTGCGATCCGCCTGGTACACCTACACGATCCCGTTCAACATGACCGGGCATCCCGCCATCTCGATCCCGTTCGGCCGCTCCAAGGCCGGCCTGCCCATCGGCATCCACTTCGTGGCGCCGTGGTACGCCGAGGGACACCTCATCAAGCTTGCCCAGGCGTTCGACGCGGAGACCGGCGCCTCGGCCGAGTTCCCGCCGGGCTTCGCGGCCGGCGCCTGAGATGCGCGGCGCCACCTCCGCCCCGCGAAGCCTCGGCTGGCTGCTGCTGCCGGCCCTGCTGGTGCTCGCGCTCTTCCTGGGCTCGGTGGTGCTGCTCCTCTTCCACGCCTTCTGGAACAAGGACGGCTTCTCGCTGATCTACTTCCGGCAGATCATCGACCGCGCCGACTATCACGATGTCTTCCTGCGCACCGTGTCGATCGCCGCCATCGTGGCGGTCGCCGCGGCCGTGCTGGCCTATCCGATCGCGTGGCTACTGTGGCGCCTGCCGCGCTGGCGCAACCTGCTGCTGGTGATCGTGCTGGTGCCGTGGCTGGTCAGCCTCGTCGTGCGCACCTACGGGTGGCTGGTGATCCTCGGTCCCAAGGGCTTCCTCAACGAGACGCTCAAATGGGCGGGCGTCATCCAGTCGCCCCTGCCGCTGATCTTCAACGATCTCGGCGTGGTGATCGGCCTCACGCACGTGCTGATGCCGTTCTCGGTGATCGCCACGCTCTCGGTCCTGCTGCAGATCGACAACCGACTGGAAGAAGCGAGCGAATCGCTGGGCGCCGGCGGCTTCGAGACCTGGCGTCGCGTCGTGCTGCCGCTCTCGCTGCCCGGCGTCTTCACCGGCCTCGGCATCACCTTCCTCACCTCGATGGGCGCCATCGTGACGCCGATCCTGCTGGGCGGCATCCGCCAGAAGATGGCCGGCACGCAGATCTATCAGGAGGTCGTCTACAACTTCAACATGAGCAAGGCGTCGGCCTGGGCGATCTGCCTGCTGCTGCTGAGCGGACTGGGCCTCGCCCTCCTGCGCGCGGTCGAGGCGGCCCTGGTGCCCAAGGCCGACCGATGAACGCCCCGATCGTGAGACTGGGCCGCGCCGCGTCGTTCGCGCTGCTGCTGTTCCTGCCCCTGCCCATCGTGGTGATCGGCGCCACCTCGTTCGCCGCCGCCGGCTATCTCCGGTTCCCCCCGGGCGAGCTCAGCCTGCGCTGGTACGTCGAGGCCGCCACCGATCCGCGCTGGCTCGAAGCCTTCGTCACCAGCCTCGGGATCGCGGCCGTGGTGTCCGTGCTGGTCACCGCCATCGCCTTCGCCGGCGCCTATGCCTGCCACCGGCTGCGGCCGCGCTGGCTGCCGGCCTTCGAGCTGGCCGTCATGTCGCCGCTCTTCTTCCCGCATGCCGCGCTGGGCGTCGCCCTGGTGAACGTGCTCGCGATGGCGGGCTATCTCGGCTCGGCGACGGGCATCGTGATCGCCCATATCGTCTGCACCCTGCCCTTCGCTTGGCGGCCGATCGTCGTCGCCCTGCAGCGGATCGACGGAGAGATCGTTGAGGCCGCGTCGCTGCTGGGCGCCGACGAACGCCGCATCGCGCTCGGCATCGCCCTACCGCTCGCCCGTTCCGGCCTCGTCACCGCGCTGCTCTTCTCGTTCATCATCTCGTTCGACGAGGTGACGATCACGATGTTCCTCACCGGTCCGCAGGTCACGACCCTGCCGGTCCAGATCTATGCGTTCATCCAGGAGAATGCCTCGCCGGTGCTGGCGGCGATCTCGACCGCAACCGTCGTGGTGACGCTGGTGGTGGTCATGCTGCTGGAGCGGCTGATCGGCCTCGAATTCTTCGTGGCCCATGACCCGGCTTAGTGTTTGGTGCGAGGCCGAGCTTCGCTCGGCCTTACCATCCCTTGGCCTTCATATGGACCTTCACGGCGTCGAGGAACGCGTCGGCCAGCCGCGAGGGCTTGCGATGGCGTGGCCGCATGGCGCGGAAGAGATAGCGGATCCGCGGCTCGAACGGCACGACCGCGATGCCGGCGTCGAGATAGTCTCGGGCGGTGAACGGATCGACGATCGACACGCCGAGCCCGCGTGCGGCGAGCGCGCAGGCATCGGCGGAAGAGTAGACGTCGATCTGCAGCTGGCGCTCGATCCTCTCCTGCTCGAAGGCCGCGTCGATCAAATGGCGCATGCGGCCGTCGAGCGGGAAGGACAGGAAGCGTTCGCCGCGCAGGTCAGCGGGCCTTATCACCTTGCGCCGCGCCAGGCGATGGCCGCCCGGCAGCACGCAGACAGCCGCCGCGCGACTCAGCTCCTCCGTGACCATCGCGGGATGCTCGAACGGCATCATCGAGAAGCCGAGGTCGATCTGCTGGTCGATCATCTTCTGGTTGATGTAGGTCGAGCTACGGACCTGGAAAACGATATGCGCCTTGGTGTGGCGCTTCATGAAGGTGGCCATGACGTCCGGCAGGACGCTGCGCCCGAGCGCCGGTGTCGAATAGATCAGCAGGTCACCGACCTGACGCTCGCGGATCTCGCGCGCCACTTCCGTCACGCGCTCCAGGCTGTGATAGAGCCGGGCCACCTCCTGCTCGAGAAGCCGTGCCTCGCTGGTGGGCGCCAGCCGTCGCTTGATGCGGGTGAACAGCGGATAGCCGATCTCGTGCTCCAGCCCCGCCAGGATCTTGCTCACGGCGGGCTGCGAGACGCCCAGCCGCTCGGCGGCGGCGGTTACCGTGCCGTGCGCCATGATGGCGCGAAAGGCTTCGAGCTGGCGCGACGTGATCATCATAACTTCGGCGACTTAACCTCGTCGGACAATGACTTTGACCGCCTCGCGGCTCAAGCCTTTACTCCGTCCTGTCAACGTTTTTGCGTGTGAGATCTTTCATGCCTGCGGTTAACCAGTCGATCTTCTCCAGCGACTTCAGGGACGAACCCTACTGGTGGGAGGCATTCCGGCCGCAAGCCATCACCGCGCCGTCGCTGCCCGACCGCACCGATGTCGTGGTCGTGGGCGGCGGCTATGCCGGGCTCGCGACGGCGCGCGCGCTGGCCGATGGCGGCGTGCAGAGCGTGGTGCTGGAGGCCGACGAGTTCGGCGCGGGCGCCTCGACGCGCAGCGGCGGCGCCTTGAGCGCTGGCCTCTCGATCGGCAAGAGCTTCACCGGCCGCACCCTCGACTATTCGCCCGAACTGGTGCGCGACGTGGTCGGCTGGGCGATCGACGCCTATCGCGCCCTGATCGACCTGGTCGAGCAGGAAGGGATCGACTGCCATCTCGAGCAGCGCGGCCGCTTCCTCGGTGCCTGCGCCGCGTCGCACTATGAAGGCCTGCGCACGCGCTTCGCCAAGCTGCGCGACGGCGGCGCCACCGACTGCCGGCTGATCACCCGCGAGGAGCAGCGCGAGGAGATCGGCAGCGACTTCTATCATGGCGGCATGGTCTTCGAGACGGCGGGCAAGCTGCATCCCGCCCTGTTCTATGGCGGCCTGCTGGCGGCGGTGCGCCGCCGCAATTCGGTGACCCTGGCGGGCCATTGCCGCGCCACCGGCCTGGCCCGCGACGGCGAGGGTTGGCGGGTCAGCACCAGCATGGGCGAGGTCCGGGCGCGCCACGTCGTCGTCGCGACCAACGGCTACACGTCCGGCGTGACGCCGAGGCTCCAGAAGCGGCTGGTGCCGATCGCCAGCCACATCATTGCGACCGAGGAGTTGCCCGCCGACCTGATCCGCGAACTCTGCCCCAAGGGCCGCACCTTCTCCGAGACGCGGCGCGTGCTGCACTACTACCGGATCTCGCCCGACGGGAAGCGCGTGATCTTCGGTGGCCGCGCCCGTTTCACCGAGATCCCCGGCGAACTGCGCGCCCAGCTTCTGCACCAGGCGCTCGTCGAGCGGTTTCCGCAGCTCAGCCACACCAAGGTCACCCACACCTGGCAAGGCAACGTCGCCTTCACCTACGACGCGCTGCCGCATGCCGGCGAACTCGACGGGCTGCACTTCGTCCTGGGCTGCAACGGCTCGGGCGTGTCGATGATGCCGTTCCTCGGCAACGCGATGGGCCAATCGATCGCCGGACGCCTGCATGGCAAGGTGCCCTTCGCCGGAACGGCGCTGCCGCCCATTCCGCTCTATTCCGGCAAGCCGTGGTTCCTGCCGGTGATCGGCGGCGCCTTCCGCGCCCTGGATTACATCGACGAGAAGGTCAGATGAGCGCTTCGTTCTTTTCCGCCGATTACGACGAAGCGCGCCAGCGTTTCCTCGACGCCTCGACCAAAGCCGGCGCCAGCGTCCAAAGTCATACCCATCCGTCGAAGGGCGCAGCGCGCGAGGAAATCGCCACCGATACGGCGCTTCTGGGGCCCGCCGACGCGAGCAAGCTGTTCATCGTGAGTTCGGGCACGCATGGTCCGGAAGGCTTCGCCGGCTCGGCCTGCCAGCTCGCGCTGCTGAACGACGAGCTGGCGAAGCGGGCCACGAACCGCGGGATCGCGCTGCTGCTG
>CAIYWM010000517.1 GCA_903929895.1 uncultured Alphaproteobacteria bacterium | reverse complement strand
TCACGCTCCTGAGCTCGGACCCTTCCACGCACTTACCATCTTGCTGGCTCAGACCGCGTACAGAAGCTTGTAGCCGCAAGCGTGGCCCGTTCGACGACTCTTCCTCTTGACCGCAATCACAGAAGCGCAGCGAAGGACCTCACGCCAGCTACGGAGTCCTTTGGTCGTCCCGCTAGGTCCTTCGCTGCGCTCAGGACGACAGATGTGGCGGCTACCTTGCCGGCCGGTTGATCGCCAGGCGCTCGAAGAAGGTGCGGGTGTTCTCGTCGGCGCCAGGACCCGCCACCGCCCGCACGTTGGTGAGTTCGAGGCGCCGGCCGCTCTCGGCGTCGATCAGCACGGGCTCGAGCGGCCGGTTGTCGGCACGATCCACCAGATCCATCGGCTTGCCGCCACGTGCGGCCGCGCCGAAGCGGTCGCCCCATTGCTTCAGCCCGACGATCACCGTGAAAAGCGCCGCGCCCTTCTCGGTGAGGCGATACTCATAGCGCAGCGGGCGCTGGCGATAGGCGGTCTTGCGGAAGACCCCGGCCTCCACGAGCTTCTTCAGCCGCGCCGTGAGCACGTTGCGCGCGATGCCGAGATTCTCCTGGAAGTCGTCGAAGCGGCGCACGCCGTAGAAGGCATCGCGCACGATGAGAAGCGTCCACGGCTCGCCGACGACGTCGAGTGCCGAAGCGATCGAACAATTCATCTGGCCATAGGAAGTGCGCCGCATGCCGAAAGTATAAGCCGGCAGGCGCAGGGCGCAATCTTGGGACGCGTGCCCTGCCCAAAAGCAGAACGCCCGGGTCTTTCGACCCGGGCGCCCTTTTCGATTTTCTCGGTGGTTCAGTGCGTTAGTCGCGCGACTGCCCCATGAAGCTCATCAGGAACTGGAACAGGTTCACGAAGTCCAGGTAGAGGCTGAGAGCGCCGAACACGGCGACCTTCTCGATCATGTCCGTGCCCCAGGCCTCGGAGTACTGTTCCTTGATCTTCTGGGTGTCGTAGGCGATCAGGCCCGAGAAGATCAGCACGCCGGCGGCCGAGATGATGAAGCTCATCGTGCCCGACGGCCAGATCATGTTGACGATACCGGCCAGGATCAGGCCGATCACGCCCATGAACAGGAACTTGCCCATCGCCGTCAGGTCACGCTTCGTCGTGTAGCCGTAGAGGCTCAGCGCGCCGAAGGCGGCGGCCGTCACGAAGAAGGTGCGCGCGACGCTGGCACCCGTGTAGCGGAACAGCACGAGCGACAGGCTGACGCCCATCAGGGCCGTGACCGTCCAGTAGACCGCCTGTACCGCGGCGGTGCTCATCTGAGCGGCGCGGAACGAGACGAGCAGCAGCAGGCCG
The DNA here is from genome assembly GCA_903929895.1 of uncultured Alphaproteobacteria bacterium. Classification (GTDB taxonomy): domain Bacteria; phylum Pseudomonadota; class Alphaproteobacteria; order Reyranellales; family Reyranellaceae; genus Reyranella. The sequence continues at coordinate 448 of CAIYWM010000517.1, read as the reverse complement.
AGCGGCGCGAAGATCGCGATCCAGCCCAGCATATTCAGTCCGACGACGCGACCCGACTGAACCTGGAAGAACAGGCTGGCGAGTTCCGGCGAGCTGAACAGACCGAAAGCCACGATGCCCGACAGCGCGAGCCCCGAAGCCATGTAGTTGTACACCCGCACCATGTGGGCGCGGAGACCGACATCAAACGACGCCTGGTCGGCGACGGTGCCGGCGCGGTTGAAGGTGCCGAAGTTCGGATTTGCCATTTGGTTTTCAAGCCTCCAAGGGGGCCTCGTTTGCCGAGCCCCTTCGACGGATAATCTGGGGTCGCAGCGCGACTGAATCAATAGCCAAGACACCCCAGCGGGATTCCAATTTGGACCCGTTCCGGGGAATAATTAGCTCACTCGTTGCGCAACAAGGCAAGGGGTCTTTGCCGCAATGCCGCCAAAGTTCCCGCCAGCCC
>CAIYWM010000516.1 GCA_903929895.1 uncultured Alphaproteobacteria bacterium | reverse complement strand
GGCAACAACACGGCGGGCGGCAACAACTGGGTCATCGCCGCGAGCATCATCACGCCGCCGCCCAGCCCGAGCGCGCCTGTCAGGGCGGAGGTGAAGAAGGACAGGCCGATCAGCGACAGCGCCGCGCCCATCGACACGCCTGGCGGCACGAGGAAAGCGAGCAGGGTCTCGGTCATGGCCGGGCCGCTCAGCGCCAGATCGGCTTGCCTGAACCGGGCAGGCCGAGCCGAGCCCAGTTCTCGGTGACGCGGCGGACGACGTCCGCATCCATCGCCAGCTTCTCGCCCCATTCGCGCTTCGTCTCGGGCGGCCATTTGTTGGTCGCGTCGAGACCGATCTTCGAGCCGAGCCCGCTTTCCGGGCTGGCGAAGTCGAGATAGTCGATCGGCGTGTTCTCGACGACGGTGATGTCGCGCGCGGGATCCATGCGCGTCGACATCGCCCACATCACGTCCTTCCAGTCGCGCGCGTCGATGTCGTCGTCCACGACGATCACCCATTTCGTGTACATGAACTGGCGCAGATAGGACCAGACGCCGAGCATCACGCGCTTGGCATGGCCGGGATAGGCCTTCTTCATGGAGACGACGGCGATCCGGTACGAGCAGCCCTCGGGCGGCAGCCAGAAATCCACGATTTCCGGGAATTGCTGGCGCAAGAGCGGAATGAAGACCTCGTTGAGCGCCTCGCCGAGCACGCTGGGTTCGTCGGGTGGCCGGCCGGTGAAGGTCGAGAGATAGATCGGCTTGCGCCGCATCGTGATGGCGCTGATCGTGAAGACCGGGAACGGCTCGACGCTGTTGTAGTAGCCGGTATGGTCGCCGTAGGGGCCCTCGTCGCCGTAATCGTCGAGGCTGACATGGCCTTCGAGCACGATCTCGGCTTCGGCCGGCACCTTGAGCGGCACCGTCTTGCAGGCGACCAGTTCGACCTTCTTGCCCCTGAGGAGCCCGGCGAACTGGTATTCCGACAGCGTGTCGGGCACCGGCGTCACGGCGGCGAGAATGGTGCCGGGATCGGCGCCGATCACCACGGCGGCCGGCAGCGGCTCGCGCTTGCCTGACTTATGCCAGCGCTGGTGATGCTGCGCGCCGCCGCGATGCTTCAGCCAGCGCATCAGCGTCGTGTTCCTGCCCGTCACCTGCATGCGGTAGATGCCGAGGTTGAAACTGTCCTGCTTGTCGCCTTTCGGATTGGGCCCCTGCGTCACCACCAGCGGCCAGGTGATGAGCGGCGCCGGCTCGCCCGGCCAGCAGGTCTGGATCGGCAGCTTCGAGAGGTCGATGTCGTCGCCAGTGAGGACAATCTCCTGGCAGGCTGCGGAACTTACCGTCTTCGGCTTCATCGCCATGACGGTGCGCACCATCGGCAGCATCTCGAGCGCCTCGCGCCAGCCGCCCGGTGGCTCGGGCTGGCGCAGGAAGGCCAGCGTCTCGCCCACGGCGCGCAACTGGCCGGGCTCGCGGTCCATGCCCCAGGCGACCCTCTCGACCGTGCCGAAAAGGTTGACCAGCACCGGGATGTCGGAGCGTGTACCGTCGGGCCGCACGACGTTCTCGAACAGCACCGCCGGGCCTTTCTCGGCCAGCAGGCGGGTCTGGATCTCCGTCATCTCCAGGTGCGGCGAGACCGGCGCGGTGACGCGCACGAGGCGGCCGCTTTTCTCCAGCCGGTCGATGAAGTCGCGAAGCGAGGCGTAAGGCATGCTAGGCACGTCGTTTAGAGGGGCGGACCGATGAGATCAAACGGCATTCCCGTGGAGTTCGAGGACCTGCTGAGCCGTGCCGGCCGGCGCGTGCTGGCGGGCACGCATCCTTTGTGCGGGGCGCTGGCCAACCCGCGCACGCGGTTCCTGGCGGCGGAAGACCTGCTCGACCGTGCCAAGGCCGCGCGCGTGCGGCGCACACTGGAGGCCGAGCTGCCGGACGTGCTGGAACCGATCGAGAAGCCGATCCCGCCCGACACGATCTTCGGGATGGAGCAGGACTATACCGAGCTGCTGCCCAAGAGCAGCCGCGCCCGCACCATCTATTTCGAGAGCCGCCGCGAGCCCGGCGTGAAGGCCGCCGAGCGGATCGGTCTCGCGCGCATGATGCGATCACAAAGTTTTCGCGCCTTCGCCGAGGCGCTGGCGGGACGCAGGCTCAAGTCGGGTTGGGGCCTGCAGGTGCTGCGGTACGGGCCGGGCGACTATGCCGGCCCGCACAACGATCACCATCCCGAGAACGACAAGGCGAAAGGCGGTTACATCGACCTGCATCTCAGCCTGTGCACCCCTGGCGTCGAACACCAGTGGCTGGTCTACAGTCGCGCCGGCCATTTCAGCGAGATCGTCTCGGTGGCAAGCCCCTCGACAGTAACCGCCTATCGCCTGCCGTTCTGGCACTACACGACACCGCTGGTCGGCACGCCGAAGGCCGGCCGCTGGGTCCTGCTGGGGACGTTTCTCTATCGGTGAACTCATGTTCCTCTCCCCCCAATCGGGGGAGAGGAGTTTGAAAGTCAGTCCCGGTCCGGTGCGCCCAGCGGGAAGAGGGGGCGGAACTGTCTCGCCTCCTCGACGCAGCGGGCGAAGGACGGTCTTGCGAGCAGGCGCGTGCGGTAGGTGCGCAGGGTCGGATAGGATTCGGGAATCCGGTGCACCCAGTCGGCATAGAACAGCGACGGCGCGGCGGCGCAGTCGGCCATCGTGAAGTCGCTG
>CAIYWM010000515.1 GCA_903929895.1 uncultured Alphaproteobacteria bacterium | reverse complement strand
GAGCGGGCGCATGCGCGGGGCGTGGAGCTGGTGGTGTTCCCGGAGCTGGCGCTGACGACGTTCTTTCCGCGCCACTACAGCGAAAGCCGGGCCGAGGCGGACAAGTGGTTCGAGACCTCCATGCCTTCGAACGAGACCGCGCCGCTGTTCGCGGCGGCGAAGACGTTCGGGATCGGGTTCCATCTGGGCTATGCCGAGCGCACGCCGGAAGGGCGGCATTTCAATACCGCGATCCTGGTGAGCCCTGAGGGCGACATCCTGCTGAAGTATCGCAAGGTGCATCTGCCGGGGCATGCGGAGTTCGACCCGAAGCGCAGCGTGCAGCACCTGGAGAAGCGGTATTTCGAGGTGGGCGATCTCGGCTTTCCCGTGGTGCGGGCGCCGATGGGCGGGCTGGATGGCGTCAACATGGGCATGATGATCTGCAATGACCGGCGCTGGCCCGAAGCCTGGCGGGTGCTGGGGCTGCAGAAGGTTGAGCTGGTGATGTGCGGCTACAACACGCCGAGCCTGAACATGGCGGCATCGGGCTTCGAGGCGCATCATTTGCGGGTGTTCCACTCCCACCTGAGCATTCAGGCCGGCGCCTATCAGAACGCAGCGTTCGCGGTGGGCACGGCCAAGGCGGGCACGGAGGATGGGTGCGAGCTGTTCGGGCATTCGATCATCGTGAACCCGCAGGGTGAGATCGTGGCGATGGCGACGAGCTGGGACGACGAGCTGGTGACGGCGGATCTGGATCTTCGCCAGTGCGAGCTGGGGCGCTCGACGATCTTCGCTTTCGACAAGCACCGGCGGCCGGAGGCCTATGGGCGGATCGTGGACCAGGTGGGGGCCGTCGATCCGCCGGTTTGGGGCAAGCCGTAACCGATCTTCAGCAGCGATTCATCGGGGGCGGCGCAGAGTGCCGTGCCGCGAATCGGTCGCGGCGCCTGCCGAGTATTGGAAGCCTGCCCCATGATGAAATTTGCACTCGCCGCCGCCTTTGCCGTGGCGCTGGCGTCGCCCGCCTTCGCGCAGGTGACCGACCCCGACATGAGCTGCGCCAGCTACCTCAAGGCGCTGGACGGCACGCCCACGCCCAAGACCGGCGATGCCGACATGGACAAGCTGGCGGCGGCGCTGGAGAAGAAGGTGCGCGCCACCTGCTCGGCCGATCCGAAGATGAAGGCAATGCAGGCGGTGATGAAGGCGATGGCGGACTGATGCCCCCTGCCCCGGCTGGGTGGCAATGCCCGGCCGGGGCCTATCGCTTGTTGGGGCCCTGCGTTTGGGCATGAGTCGTCGCCGCGGGACGCGGGGTTTTGGCGACGGATTCGGGGTGATTTTGGGCGTACGGCGGCTATGGGGGCGCGCGGGCGGCGTGCGGCGGGGGGAATACGGGCGCGTGATGGCCCAATAGGGACATGCCCCGGTTGGGCTTGCCGCGCAGCAGCCAGCCGATTTCGGCGCGGGCGCGGCGGAGCACGCGGAGTTCACGCCAGTTCTGGACGGGCTCCGGCTCTTCGTTGGGATTGGTGTGCGCGGCGAGGAACCAGTCCTTGCGCGGCACGCGCATCAGGTTGCGCGGGGCCTGGGCCATCGAGAGGGCGCCAAGCAGGGCCAGCAGCAGGAGCTTGAGGGCGGCCGGAATCTGGGCGTGCAGGATCGCCCGCGCCCAGGGGCGCGGTGCGTCGGCTTCGCTCGGTGCGGTTGCAGTGTTTGGCATCACTGATAACGTTCGCAAAGGCAAGGCCGGTGGTGAAGGAAAAAATATACGTACGTACTTGGATAATGGGAGTGCCTCTTACCTTGGACGTGGCACGGAGAAGCGTGGGTCCTTCGCCTTCGGCTCAGGATGACGGGAATATAGGAACGCCCCGCCCTCCATTCAGAGAAGCGAGGCGTTGACGTACGGCCGAATAAAAGTCTTTTTGCTTCTTTTTCTTCAGAAAAAGAAGACTCTTATCGCAGACCGGACAAT
>CAIYWM010000514.1 GCA_903929895.1 uncultured Alphaproteobacteria bacterium | reverse complement strand
GCCAGCGGCAGGTCCTGGAGGCCGTCGCCGTAGAACTCGACGAACTTGTTCACCACGCCCTTCTTGCGCAGCATCTGGGTGACGGTGAGCACCAGGTCGGTCGCGGTCGCGCCTTCCTTGAGTTTGCCCGTGAGCTTGAAGCCCACCACGTCGGGAATGACCATCGGCTGCGGCTGGCCGAGCATGGCGGCCTCCGCCTCGATGCCGCCCACGCCCCAGCCCAGGACCGCAAGCCCGTTCACCATGGTGGTGTGGGAATCGGTGCCGACGAGCGTGTCGGGATAGGCGATCGTCTCCTTGCCTTCCTTCTTGGTCCACACGACCTGGGCCAGGTACTCGAGGTTGACCTGGTGGCAGATGCCGGTGCCCGGGGGGACGACGCGGAAGTTGTCGAACGCCATCGAACCCCAGCGCAGGAACTGGTAGCGCTCCAGGTTGCGCTCGTACTCGAGCTTCACATTGGAGCCAAAGGCGCTCGAATTGCCGAAATTGTCGACGATCACCGAGTGGTCGATCACGAGGTCGACCGGGACCAGCGGATTGATCTTCTTGGCGTCGCCGCCCAGCTTGCCCATGGCGTCGCGCATGGCGGCGAGATCGACCACGGCCGGGACGCCGGTGAAGTCCTGCATCAGCACGCGGGCGGGGCGGAAGTTGATCTCCTTGGTGGAGCGGCCGCCGTTCTTCAGCCATTCCGCGAAGGCGGAGATGTCGGTCTTCTTGACGGTCGTGCCGTCCTCGTGGCGCAGCAGGTTTTCCATCAGGACGCGGAGCGAGAAGGGCAGGCGGGAGAGGTCGCCGACCTCCTTCTCGACCGCCTTCAGGCTGAAATAGGTATAGCTGCGGCTACCGACCTTCAGTGTCTTTCGAGCCTTGAAGCTATTGGGATGGGCGGCGGCCATATCTACACTCCTGGAAGGTCGGTTCTCTGCGGATGTGGGGCAAAATAGGGGCATGCACCTCCGCAGGCAATCGGCGGATGCGGCTTTGCGGCCGTTGTGTCAGATTGGACGCATGCGACGTCGAATGGGTTACGCATTTGGGGTTCTTGCCGCGGGGCTGGCCCTGTCGGGCGAGGCGTCGGCGCAGCGGAACGCTGCCGAATCCTGGGACTCCAGCGCGCGTGGCTTTTCGTCCGGCGGACCTTCTGCGCCTTCGCTGCCCGGCGCGACGGGCGGAGGCGGCGGCGCGACCCTCGAATCTCTGAATAAAATCCTGTCGGCGTCGCAGCTCTCGGCCTTCGACCGGTCCATCTATCTCAGCATCCGTGCGTTCCAGCTGAGCCGGCTGGGCCGCGAAGCCGACAGCCAGAAGGACATCGCAGAGATGGGCAAGGTCCTGCCGGGCGACTGGCAGGTCGTGCTGTCGAGCACGATGCCGGGTCTGGCGGGCGGCGGCGACCGGGCGGCGGCTCTGCGCACCCTGGACAGCGCGCTGCAGCGCAAGCCGGGCGATCCGTCGCTGACGATCGCCCAGGCCCAGGTCTACATGCAGATCGCCGACTTCCAGCGGGCCCTCGGCCTGCTCGATACGGCCCTCGCCAGCGCCCAGACGCCGGGTGAGCGGCGGTCGGCGCTGTCCTATCGCGGCCATGCAAATTTCAACCTCGGCAACTATGCGCCCGCGGCCGACGATTTCGATGCCTCGCTTGCGGGCCGGCCCAATTTCAAGTCGAAGCAGGCGCCGCTGCTCTGGCGCTATGCCGCGCAGGTCCGTGCCCGGCGCGATGCCCGCACGGCCCTCGTGCGCGACGTCGGGGCGGAGAGCCTGAACGAATGGCCCGGCCCGATCCTGCGGTTCCTGATGGGCAAGGGCACGGCCGGCGAACTCGAGGTCGCCGCGGAATCCGACGACGGGGCCAAGCGCAGCAACGGCAAGTGCCCGGCCGCCTTCTTCATCGGCATGGACGCCGTTCGCCGCGGCGAAAAGCAGCGGGCGCGCGAACAGTTCCAGCTCGCCCAGGCGCGCTGCCCCACCGTATCGGAGCTGAACTGGGCCGCCTCCAGCGAGCTGAAGCGGCTTTAACAAATTATGCAGCCGGCGACTTTCTATCTGTCATCCTGAGCGGAGCGAAGGATCTCGCGCCAGCCACGTAGTCCTTTGGTCGATCCGTCAGGTCCTTCGCTGCGCTTCTGTGATTGCGGTCAAGAGGAAGAGTCGTCGAACGGGCCACGCTTGCGGCTACAAGCTTCTGTACGCGGTCTGAGCCAGCAAGATGGTAAGTGCGTGGAAGGGTC
>CAIYWM010000513.1 GCA_903929895.1 uncultured Alphaproteobacteria bacterium | reverse complement strand
TGATGCTGAGGTTCGTCACCCCGAGCCCGTTGGTCGGCGTATAGCCGGCGCTCTGACTGAAGAAGATCGTGTAGTTCACGCCAATGCCGATATAGGGCTTGAAGGCGCCGAAATCGGTGAAGTGATATTGCGCCAGCAGGGTCGGCGGCAGGAGCCACGCCCTGCCGATGTTGAGGTTCGCAAGGGCGCCGGTGCCTGTGATATTGTGAGGCGTGACGCCCAGAATCAGTTCGGCCGCCACGTTGGGCGTGAAGTAGTAGCTGATGTCGAGTTCGGGGACGATCGAGTTGCCGATCGACAGGCCGGAGTTCGGCGATGAAAGCGCGGGCACGCCCTGCACGTTCACCGTGCTCCCGGACGAGGCCGGCAGGACGGCCAGCGCGCGGACGCGCACCTGCCAGGGGCTCTGGGTATCGTCGGCCTTGGCCGTCTGCCCCAGCGAGCAAGCCATCAGGGTTGCCGCAACCATCGTCCCAGCGATCGAAACTTTCCGCATTGGTACTCTCCCACTTTACGCTGGAAGAAGTGAACGCCATTACACGGAGTAGGGACTTGACCCGGATCAATGGTTGCAACACCGCCAGCGATGACGCGGGATTTTCTTGCGTAAATCCGTTCCGCATCTCGGCGCGGGCACTCGCCAGACGATTTATCGGCGCTTGTCCCGAACGGGCCCGTGGCTAAACTCCGGCCAAATCGAAAACGCCCGCACGGGAGGGACACATGGACCTCGCTTTCACGCCTGAAGAACAGAAATTTGCCGACGAGGTGCGCGCCTTCGTGCGTGCCAATCTGCCGGCCGATGTGCGCGACAAGGTGAAGAATGGCAAGCACCTGATCCGCGACGACTACATGCGCTGGCAGCAGGCGCTCGGGAAGAAGGGCTGGCTGGTCTACACTTGGCCGAAGAAGCATGGCGGCCCGGGCTTCACGCCGGCCCAGCGCTACATCTTCGAGAACATCTGCGCCGAGGAATATGCGCCGGGCATCATCCCGTTCGGGACCAAGATGGTCGGGCCGGTGATCTACACGTTCGGCTCCGAGGCGCAGAAGGAGAAGTACCTTCCGGCGATCCGCGAGAGCACCGTCTGGTGGTGCCAGGGCTATTCCGAGCCGGGCTCGGGCTCCGACCTCGCCTCGCTGCGCACCAAGGCGGAGAAGGACGGCGACCACTACATCGTGAACGGGTCGAAGACCTGGAACACGATGGGTCACTGGGCCGACTGGATCTTCTGCCTCGTCCGCACCGATTCCAAGGCGAAGCCGCAGGAAGGTATCTCCTTCCTGCTGATCGACATGAAGACGCCCGGCATCACCGTGAAGCCGATCATCATGGCCGATGGCGGCCACGAGGTGAACGAGGTCTTCTTCGACAACGTGAAGGTCCCGGTCGAGAACCTGGTCGGCAAGGAGAACGAGGGCTGGACCTGCGCCAAGTTCCTGCTGGCCAACGAGCGGCTGGGCATCGCCGCGGTGCCGCAGTCCAAGCGCGGCGTCGAGGCGCTGAAGGACATCGCCCGCGTCGAGCAGGACAATGGCCGCCCGCTGATCGAGAACCAGAGCTTCGCCGAGAAGATCGCCGATCTCGAAATCCAGGTGACGGCGCTCGAGTTCACCGAGCTGCGCGTGCTGTCGCAGATGGCGCAGGGTGGCCAGCCCGGTGCCGAAGTTTCCGGTCTCAAGATCCGCGGCTCGGAGATCCAGCAGCGCATCACCGAACTCACGATGGAAGCGGTCGGCGAATATTCCGCGCCGTACCTGCCGGGTCTGCTGTGGCAGGGCACCAACGAGGAGCCGGTCGGACCCGAGTACGCCCACCTGGCTGCGCCGCGCTATTTCAACACGCGCAAGACCACGATCTACGGCGGCAGCAATGAGATCCAGAAAGGCATCATCTCAAAGATGGTTCTGGGGCTGTGAGTGGGTTACCGCAATGCGTCTTCCGGACCGATGGCGAGCGTAGCGAGCCGCAGCGGACGGGCCTCTCTTGCAGTGCCCGTCAACACCCCGATCGTGTCCTCAAGTCGTAGCATCGCCGTAAAGGAGGAAACGCTTCATGGCCATTGCTCTCTATGACCTCAGCGTCGTGTCGTTCCTGCAGGTTCTGGGTGGCGTCGAAGGCTTTCTCGCCAAAGGCCTTGCCCATTGCAAAGAGAAGGGCCTCGATCCCAACGAGATCGTCGAGACCAAGCTGTTTCCCGACATGGCGCCGTTCCGCTTCCAGATCGTCTCGGCGGCGCACCACTCCGCCGGCGGCGTCAAAGGTGCGATGGCCGGAGCCTTCTCGCCGCCCAAGCCCGCGGGTGAGGACTATGCCGGCTTGCAGAAGCTGGTGAGCGACGCGAAAGCCACGCTCGAGGCGATCAAGCCCGACGAGGTGAACGGCATCGAAGGCAAGGACGTGATCTTCTCGCTCGGCGACCGCAAGATTCCATTCAAGGCGGAGGGCTTCCTGATGTCGTTCTCGCTGCCGAACTTCTATTTCCATGCCACGACGGCGTACGACATCCTGCGCCAGAAGGGTGTACCGCTGGGTAAGCGCGACTTCCTCGGCAAGATGCGGATTGCGAGCTGACCTCGACAATGAACCTCTCCCTCAGCCCTGCGCACCAGGCCTTCGCCGACG
>CAIYWM010000512.1 GCA_903929895.1 uncultured Alphaproteobacteria bacterium | reverse complement strand
GTCGGGGGCGATGAACATCTGGTACTGGCCGTAGAGGGCTCCCGCCATCGCCGTCATGACGGCACTGATCACGGTGATGCGCAGCTTCTCGGCCGTCACATTGACACCCGCCGCCGCCGCCGCGTCCTCGTCCTCCGAGATCGCCTCCATCGCGTAACGGCTCATGCTGCGGTCGATCCAGTACCAGACTGCCAGGCCGCCGGCCCAGACGCCGAGCGCAATCAGATACCAGACGACCTTGTCGTCGAACTGCAGCGCGAGGATGTGGCTGCCCTTGGTGCGCTCCGGCGTGTAGCCCAGCGAACCGCCGGTATAGTCGCGGGTCGCGATGATGATCTGCAGGACGATGCCCGACAAAGCGAGCGTCACCAGCGCGAAATAGTGGCCGGTGATGCGGAAGCGGAAGCACGGATAGGCCACCACCAGCGCCAGCGCCCCGGCGCACAGCATGGCCGCCGGGATGCCGATCCACGGCGAGACGCCGAGATGGTTCCACAGCAGCGCCGTCACGTAGGCGCCGACGCCCATGAACCCGCCATGGCCCAGCGACACCAGTCCGAAGCGGCCCATCATCGACCAGGACGTGTAGGCGAACGACCAGATGAGGATCAGCACCAGGATGTGCAGATGATAGGGGTCGCGATAGACGAAGGGCAGCGCGACCAGCGCCACCAGGCCGACACCCCAGGCGAGCTGCTTGTTCATGAGCGCTTCGCCAGCAGGCCGGCGGGCCGGATGAACATCATGACGATGAAGAAGGCGAAGGCCAGCACGTAGCCCCATTCGAGGTCGGAGAAGAGGCCGCCGAGCGAGATGATCTCGGCGAACAGGAAGGCGGCCACGAAGCCGCCGACGAAGTTGCCCAATCCGCCCAACACGCAGATCAGGAAGGTGATCGGACCAAAGGACAGGCCGACGAAGGGATGGACGTCGTACTGCAGCACCAGCAGGCAGGCGGCGAGTCCGGCAAGGCCGCCGCCCAGCGCCGACGTGACCAGGTAGATCTTCTTCGTGTCGACACCCATCAGCGCCATGATCTGGCGGTCCTGGGCGATCGCGCGGATGGCCGTCCCGGTATAGGTCCGCGTCATGAAGAGATAGACCGCGACCATGCCGATCAGCGCCGCGCCGAAGGCGAGCAGGCGCGCGTAGCTGAAATGCATCTCGCCCAGCGCCAGGACCGGCAGGCGGATGCCGAGATTGCGGAAGTCGATGCCGAAGGCCACCGTGGCGAAGCTCTGCAACACGAACAGGACGCCGCCGGTGGCGAGCAGCTGGTTGATCGGCGGCGCTCCCAGCAGCGGCTCGATTACCAGGAAGTGCAGGGCTGCTCCCAGGGCCGCGACCAGCAGGATGCAGATCGGCGCGGCGACCCAGTAGGGCAGGCCGTACACCGAGAACAGGTAGTACATGCCGTACATGCCGATCATCACCAGCTCGGCGTAGCAGATCCACGTCACGTCGATGACGCCGAAGATCAGGTTCAGGCCGAGCGCGAGCAGCGCCAGCACCCCGCCCAGCAGGATGCCGTTGACCAGCGCCTCGAGCAGGTAGATGTCGAAAATTTCCATCATCGCCTCACCTAGACGCCGAGATACGCTTGCCGGATGGAATCGTCGGCCAGCAGATCGGCCGACGCGCCGGAGGCCCGGATCGAACCGGCCTCCAGCAGATAGGCGCGGTCGACGACCTTCAGGACCTGCTGCACGTTCTGCTCGACGATGAGCACCGTGAGGCCACCGCCCCGGATACGCTTCACCAGCTCGAACACCTGCTGCACGACGACCGGCGCCAGGCCGGCCGACGGCTCGTCGAGCAGCAGCAGCTTGGGATCGCTCATCAGCGCCCGCCCGATGGCGCACATCTGCTGTTCGCCGCCGGACATCGTCCCGGCGAGCTGGTTGCGACGCTCCTTCATCCGCGGAAACAGGTCGAAGACGAAGTCCATGCGCTCGCGATAGCGCGCCCGCGCCTCGGGCATGAAGGCGCCCATGCGCAGATTGTCCTCGACGCTGAGCCGCGGGAACAGCCGCCGGTTCTCCGGCACGTGCGCGATGCCCAGGCTGACGATGCGATGCGCCGGGGTCGCCAGCACATCGGTGCCCTGCATGCTGATCGAGCCCCGGGTCGGACGGATCAGGCCGGAGATCACGCGCATCAGCGTGGTCTTGCCGGCGCCGTTGGGGCCGATGACGCCCACCGCCTCGCCGGCCTTGACGTCGAGATCGACGCCGAACAGCGCCTGGAACCTGCCATAGCCGGCGTCGATCGATCTGAGTTCGAGCATTGGTGCGAGCCCCGTCAGCGCGTGGCCGGGCTGCCGCCCGCCGCGGCAGCGGCCGTGGCCTGGGTGGCGAGCGCGTCGGTGCCAAGATAGACCTCGATCACCCGGGGATCGTGCGACACCGCGCTCGGCAGGCCCTCGGAAATCTTCTCGCCGTGGTCCAGCACCATGACGCGATCCACGACCTTCATCAGCACACCCATGATGTGCTCGACCCAGATGATGGTGATGCCGAGCTCGCTGCGGATCTTGCGCAGCATGTCGGCGGCCTGGTCCATCTCCGTCTCATCGAGGCCGCCCAGGCTCTCGTCGGCCAGCAGCAGCTTCGGCCCCGTCGCGATCGCCTTGGCCAGTTCCAGCTTCTTGAGGCCGGCCGCTCCCAGCCCGTCGACGCTGGCGCTGCGATCAGTCGGCAGGCCAACCATGGCGAGCGCACGCTCGGCCGCCTCCTCCGCCTTTATCAGGCTGTGGCTGCCCTGACCGTAATAGCCCGCCAGGACCACGTTCTCGAAGATGGTCAGGCGGCGAAAGGGCCGCGGGATCTGGAAGGTTCGTCCGATGCCGCTGTTGATGATGCGGTGGGGCGGCAAGCCCGCGATCTCGGTGCCGGCGAACTTGATCGATCCCGCCGTCGGCGGGAACGTTCCCGACAGCATGTTGAAGATCGTGCTCTTGCCCGAGCCGTTGGGGCCGATCAGGCCGAGAATCTCGCCCTGATCGACCTTGAACGATACGTTGTTCACGGCCGTGAAGCCGCCGAAACGCTTTACCAAACCCTCGACGACCAGCACGGCACGCCCTCGTTCGTTGCGGCCGTGGCCTACTGGTTGCTGAAACCCGAGGTCTTGGGCAGCGGCAGCACCGGCTCGCGCTGCTGCTGGCTCTTCGGCCACACCACGTACGACTTGTCGTCGACATACTGGATGATGACCGGGAAGGAGCGCTCGTTCTGGCCGGCGATCGGCGAGCCCTCGCCCGCGAACTTCACGCCGAAGCCCAGCATCGTGCCGCCTTCCGGCAGGTCGACCTCGAGGGCGGCCTTGCGCAGCGCGTCCGAGCTGATCCCGCCGTGGTTCTTGATCGCGCGCGGCAGGACCTCGGTGAAGAAGACGTACGAATTGGAAGCGGCCATGCCGACATGGGCCGAACGGATCGCGACGCCCGGCTTCACCTTGTCGAACTCTTCGCCGACCATCTTGATCACCGGCGGCAGCTTCGGATCGAGCGCGGCCTGGTTGGCCAGCCAGATGGAGATCGGATCGATGTTGAACACGTAGTTCACATCGCTGCCCATGCCCTCCTTGAGCTTCTCGTAGACGCCGTAGCCCGCGCCGTGACCGACCAGTGCGCCGAACTTGAGGCCCTGTTCGCGCGCCTGGCGGGCGAACAGCGTGATGTCGGGGTTGTACCCGGTGTGGAAGATCACGTCGGGACGGGCGCGCTTCAGCTTGGTCACCAGCGACGACAGGTCGGGCGCGGTCGCCGAATAGCCTTCCTTCATGACGATGTTGAAGCCGGCCTTCTTGGAGCCTGCCTCGTTGCCCTTGGCGACGTCGACGCCGTACGAGCCGTCCTCGTGGATGATCGCCACGCGCATGTCCTTCGGCTCCTTGCCGAACTTCGCCTTGGCGTTCTTCTCGATCATGTCGGCGGCCATGAGGCCGAACTGCTGGCCGCTCGCCTGGGGCCGAAACACGTATTTCAGGTTCTTGTTCTCGACGACGCTCGTCGAAATGCAGGTCGTGATCCACATGAAGTTCTTGAGCTGCTCGACACGCGCCGCCACGGGCACGCATTGCGCCGAGGAGAAGAACCCCAACACGAGGTTGACCTTCTCCTGCTCGATCAGGCGCACCGCCTCGTTGATGGCGACGTCCGGCTTGCTCTGCGCGTCGGCGTAGACCGCCTCGATCTTGTAGCCCTCGACCCCACCCTGCTTGATGAAGTTGTCGATCATGATCTTGGCGCCGACGTACTGCAGTTCCGATCCACCACCGGCAAGCGGTCCGGTCAGATCGTAGATGACGCCGATCTTGATCTTCTTTTCCTGGGCCTGGGCGGAGACCGCCATGCCCAACGCCGCGACGGCGGCGACCGCCCCACCCAAAAAGCGGACAACTCTACGCTTGAGCATATATTCCTCCCATAGACTTTTAATATTTCTTGTCCCCATCACAGGGAACGCGGGAGGTTCTGTCAAGCGTTTCGCGCTACCGTCCTTCCCCCGGCGTGAGAATCTCGAACATCATGCCCGCCGGTGGATCCATCATCGCGAACAGTGCACCGAGCTTCGGAATCTCACCTTCGAGCTTCAACGCACCGCTCGCCAGAGCGTCGGGAATGGTGAGCTTGCGCATGACGATCTGGTCCATCGTGGCGCGCGTCGTCGTGACGGAGACGTCGGCGTTCGCCGCCGTCTCGCTCATGCGATGCGTGAGTGTGCAGTGCTTCAGCGTCAGCACCAGCGTCTCGTTGCGGTCGGTGAAGCGCCAGTTGACGACCAGCGACTGTCCGGCCGCCTTCTTTGCATCGAGGCGAATGGCCATCAGGTCGAAGAAGACGTCGCTGGTGAGCCCCGCGAGCGTGTCGGCGCCCATGCCGGGTCGCACCGGCATCTGGAAGACGCCATGGCGCAGTTCCTGCGCACCGTAGAGGAAGGCGTTGCGCCACGTCGCCGACTCGGCCTGGTAACCCATCTGCTCCAGGGCATCGGCACAAAGGGCGCGGGCCTCCTTGTTCTGGGGCTCGGCGTAGACGACTTCCTTCATCACCTGGGCGACCCAGCGGAACTCGCCCCTGGCGAAGTCGGCACGCGCCTTTTCGATCACTGCGGCAGCGCCGCCCATGTACTCGACGAACTTGGCGGCGGCCGGCGCAGGCGGCAGCGGGTGCAGGTTGCAGGGGTTGCCGTCGTACCAGGAG
>CAIYWM010000511.1 GCA_903929895.1 uncultured Alphaproteobacteria bacterium | reverse complement strand
CCTGGCCGTCGCTGCACTGGGCCTGTCGGCAGCCGCCTGCAGCAGCACCACCTACGAAACCCGCACGGCCAGCCCCTATTCGGTGAGCAGCTCCGAGCAGGCCTGCCTGGACTACGGCTTCCGTGCCGGCACCGATAACTACAATCGCTGCGTTTCGCGCGAGGCCGCCGCCCGCGCCCAGGGCCGCGTTCCCGTCGGTTACACGGTCGCCAGCCTCGACGCCGATGCCCGGAACGCCTGCTATTCCTACGGATTGACGCCCGGCAGCACGATGTACGATCGCTGCGTTGGCCGCGAGATCGACGCCCGCCGTTACCGCGACCAGGCCTATGTGACGCCGGTGCCGGCACCGGTTCCGGGCTCCTACCCGTCGCAGACCACCACTTACTACACCACGGCTCCGGCGGCCCCGACCTATTACGGGCCGGCAACGACCGTCTCGACCACCACCTACAGCACCCCGCCGGTCGCCTACCAGCCGACCCCGCCGGCCGGCGTTGAGGCCTTCCGTGACGAGTATGGTTTCCGCTATGATGGTCAGGGAAACCGGATCGACCGCAATGGCAACATTATCAGCCCGCAGTCGACCACACGATGAGGGGGCTTGATGGCTGCGAGACGTTTTATGGCCGCGACGCTCGGCGTTTCGATGCTCGCCGCCTGCGATCCGCTGCCCCAGCCTCTCTACGGTGAGACGACCCCGCCGCCGGCATATCGTGTCCAGCCGGGCGGCATGCGCGTCGACAACGAAGGCTTCCAGATGGATCCGGAGGGCTACCGGATCGACAAGAGCGGCGCCCGCGTCGGCATCATCGACGTCCCGGCCAAGACGGCAGGCGACAATTCGAACGCCGTCGCAGGTTACTACATCAGCAACATCGGCGCGGATGCTCCCGGCCGCGTCGCCTCGCCCAGCGAAGGGGCGGGCGTGGGCACCGGCGCCATGAACCTGCCGACGCCTGCCCAGATGCCCCAGCAGGCGCCTATCGCGCCGGCGCCGGGCAATGTGCCGCCGCCGGCCGGCTACCGCTGAGGCGCGACCTCTACTCGATCCTGACGCCGGCTTCGCGAATGACCGGCGCCCATTTCGCGATCTCGTCCTTGATGAACTTCGCGGTGACTTCCGGCGAGGTGTCGGTCGTCGGCACCGCGGCGATGTCCTCCAGGAACTTGATGGTGGCAGGGTCCTTCATCATCTGGCGCGCCGCCTGATCCAGCACGTCGACAACCGGCTTCGGAACGTTGGCGGGGCCCAGGATCAGGTTGAACGTGTAAGCCTCGTATCCCTTCACGCCGGCCTCGATCATGGTCGGGATCTCCGGCGCGATCGGCGCACGCTTCGAATAGGCATAGGCGAGGATGCGGACCTTGCCGGCCCGGTGAAGCTGGAGCGTGGTGCTGAAGGTCTCGAACATCCAGGCGGTCTGGCCGCCCATCATGTCCTGCAGCGCCGGCATCGAGCCCTTGTAGGGGATATGCTCGACATCCATGCCGCCGACCTCGCGCTTGAAGTACTCGCCGGCGAGATTGATGATCGAGCCGGCGCCCGAGGAACCGTAGGAGTATTTGCCGGGGTTCTTCTTCATCAGCTCGACCAGGCCCATCACCGTGTCGGGCATGTCGGGCCGGGCCACCAGAACCAGCGGGTTGACGCAGACCGAGGCGATCGGCGTGAAGTCCTTCACCGCATCGTAGGCCGGCTTCACGAAGGCCGTCGGGTTGATGGCGTGGGTGGAGGAGGGCGCACAGAGCAGCGTGTAGCCGTCGGGCTTGGCGTTCTTCACGTCCACCGCGCCGATCGAGCCGGCGGCCCCCGCCTTGTTGTCGACGATGACCTGCTGGCCGAGGATCGCCGTGAGCTTGTCGGCGACCATGCGGCCGATGATGTCGGTGGGGCCACCCGGCGCGAAGGGGATGACGAAGCGGATCGTCCGTTCGGGGAACTTGCCCTGCGCGCGGACGATCGACGGGGCGGCAAGCGCTGCGGCTCCGGCGACGATCAGTTGGCGACGTTTCATTTCGAGTCCTCCCTTGTTTCTTCGGTTCTAGTTCAGGGTCTCGCCGAACAACTCGATCATGGCGTTCCATGACCGGCGGTCGGTGGCCTCATGATGGAAGAAGCCCTTCATGCCCCGCGAATCCGCGGCCGGATTGGTGAAGCTGTGACCGGCGCCGCCATAGAGCTGCAGCCGCCAGTCGATGCCGGCCGACTTCATTTCCTTCTCGAAGGCCAGACGCTGCTCGGGCGGTATGATCGGATCGTCGGCGCCGATGCAGACCAGCACCCGGGCCTTGATGTTCACCGCGTCCTGCGGCCGCGCCGTCGCGAGGCCGGAATGGAAGCCGACGACCGCCTTCACGTCGGCGCCGCTGCGCGCGATCTCGAGCGCGGTCGTGCCGCCGAAGCAATAGCCGATGGCGGCGAGGCGCGCCGGATCGACTTCGTTCTGTGCCTTCAGCACGTCGAGAGCCGCCAGCGCACGGGTGCGGATGCCCGTCGGATCGGCCATCCAGGGCTGCAGCCGCGCCATGGTCTGACTGGGATCGGCAAGCGGCTTGCCGTCGCCGTGATAGTCCATCGCGAAGGCGGCGTAGCCCAGGCCGGCGAGCCGGGTGGCGATCTTCTTCGTGTGGTCGGTGAGGCCGGGCCCCTCATGGCAGACCAGCACCCCGGCGCGCCGGCCGGACCTGCTGTCGTCCACCACATACTGGCCAACCATGCGGACGCCGTCGGCACGGTACTCGATATCTTCGGTGCGCATGTTCGTGGGTTTCCTCCGCCTGGAACCGGAGACTAGCGGAGCCGGCTTGACCCGCCAACGACCGGCCACAAGTCGCCGCCATGGCAATCTCGAAAGGCTCGACGACGCCCGGCTGTGGGCCGGGATCGTGTGCGGGCCGATCCAGCCGGTGATGGCGAAGCTGCTGCCGCTGATCGGCCGGTCACGGGCGACCGACCGGGTTCATGGGCGAGAGGCCTAGAATGCATTGCCGTGGGCGGCGAATTGCGCGGTAGGAACCGGTCGTATAGATTGCGCGCATGTCGCAGTTCTTTCTCCCCGGCGCGTCTCTCGCGCGATGTATCGAGGCCTGAGGCCCGGCGGGCCGCAGTAGCCTTCGTTCGTTTTTGAGTCGGGAGAAGGGGCGATGTCCCTCGTCGTTTACAACACGCTGTCGCGCGAAAAAGAACCGTTCGTGCCGCTCGATGCGGCGCATGTGCGCCTCTACGTCTGCGGCCCCACGGTCTACGACTATGTCCATATCGGCAATGCGCGGCCGGTCGTCGTGTTCGACGTGCTGTACCGTCTGCTGAAGCGCCGCTACCCGCGTGTCACCTACGTCCGCAACATCACGGACATCGACGACAAGATCATGGTGCGCGCCGCCGAGAACAAGGAGTCGATCGACGCGCTGACGGCGCGTACGGCCGCCGCCTACCAGAGCGACATGGGTCGCCTCGGGGCGTTGTCGCCGGACGTCGAGCCGCGCGCCACGAAGTATGTGGGCGAGATGATCGCGCTGATCGAGCGGCTGGTCGCCCGTGGCCATGCCTATGAAGCGGAAGGCCATGTGCTGTTCGACGTGCCCAGCATGGAAGACTACGGCCGGCTGTCGCGCCGCTCGCATGACGAGCTGATCGCCGGCGCCCGCGTCGAGGTTGCGCCCTACAAGAAGGACGCCGCCGACTTCGTCCTGTGGAAGCCCTCGACCGACGCCCAGGCGGGCTGGCCGAGCCCGTGGGGCCGCGGCCGTCCGGGCTGGCACATCGAGTGCTCCGCCATGAGCGGTGCGCTGCTCGGCGAGACGTTCGACATCCATGCCGGCGGCCTCGACCTGATCTTCCCGCACCACGAGAACGAGATTGCCCAGAGCCGCAGCGCCTTCGGTCACGCCATCATGGCGAAGTACTGGATGCACAACGGCTTCCTGAACATCTCCGGCGAGAAGATGAGCAAGTCGCTCGGCAATTTCTTCACCGTGCACGAGCTGCTCGACCAGTATCCCGGCGAGGTGATCCGCCTCCTGCTGCTGTCGGCGCAGTATCGCCAGCCGCTCGACTTCACGCCCGAGGGGCTGGCCCAAGCCAAGGGCACCCTTGACCGCTGGTACGGCCTGTTGCGCGGGAAGGCGCTGGAGGAGAAGCCCATCCCGGCGCCGGTCGAGGACGCGCTGTCCGACGATCTCAACACGCCGCTCGCAATCAGCGCGCTGCATCAATTGCGCGATCCGTCGGAGCTGAAGGCGGGCGCCTCGGTGCTCGGCCTGCTGCAGCAGGATCCGGAAGCCTGGTTCCGTTGGACGCCGGCGGCGGCTGCCGATGGTCCCTCCGATAGTGAGATCGAGGCCGCCATCGAGGCCCGTCAGGCGGCGCGCAAGGCCAAGGACTTCAAGGAGTCCGACCGCCTCCGCGACGAGCTGAAAGCCAAGGGCGTGATCCTCGAGGACGGCCCGAAGGGCACGACCTGGAAGCGCGGCTGATTGTCGGAGCGCGCCACCGCGCGCTCCGATGAGCCTCAGCGCTTCTCGAAGATGATGCTCTGCACGGCGCGGCCGAAATAGCCCTGCCGGTCGGCGAGCCGCGCGGCGGCGATGCCGACCGAGTCCGGGCCGATCCAGGTCTCTGCGTCGAGCAACACCCACTCTCCGACCGGCTCGCGACCGAGGCTGACGGTCAGGTCGGCGTTGATGAACGTCCAGTCGCTCATGTCGAAGACCGACGAGGTGCCGTTGCAGAAGTCGGCGGCGATGACCGCCCGCATCAGCGGCGAGATCACCGCGCCCTCCACGATGGGCCGCGTCGCACGATACCAGACGGCCGCAGGGCCGGGGATGCGGAAGCCGCCCTTGGCGGTGCGCATCTCGATGCCTTTGAGGAACGGGGTTTCGGTCGCGAAGAAGTCGGGTGGCCTGCAATGCTCGGGCGTCGGAAGCTCGACCGGTGGCCCGTTGGCGATCGCCGGCATCTCCTTCGGATCGATGCGGATGCGCAGCGCGCTTGCCCGCACCACCTCCGCGCCGTCGGCCAGCAGGCGCACCGACACGAGCTGGATCTTGCGGCCTTCGCGGACGATCGCCGTCTCGATCGTGAGCGGTGCCACGGGTACCGGCCGCATCAGATCGACGGTGAGGCGCGCGACGCGCATCGGCACCGGTGAGGGCAGATGCTCGACCGCCCAGCAGACCAGCGACGAGGGCGCCGCGCCGTGCTGCAGCTTAGGGCTCCACGGCCCGCCGGCGAACACGCTCGTTTCGGCAATCGCGCCTTCGACGCGGTAGATCGACTCCATTCGCTTCAACTCCGTGTGGGGCGCGCTTTCATAGGAGTCGCCGCCACGCCCTGCAATCTCGTACCGAGATGATGCGCTGGCGCAATCCCGCGGGTCGATGACGCGGGAGGTAATCGCTTGAACAACTTCTGTATTTAACATATAAGTTAAATATGGATTCTCTCTCCCAGACCTTCTCGGCCCTCGCGGATCCAACGCGGCGCGCCATCCTCGCGCGGCTCGCCAGTGGCGGTGCCACGGTCGGCGAACTGGCCGAGCCTTTCGACATGTCGCTGCCGGCCGTGTCGCGCCATCTCAAGGTGCTGACCGAGGCGGGGCTGATCGAACGCCATACCGAGGCGCAGTGGCGCCGCTGCGAACTGCGGGGCGAGGGGCTGCGCGCGGCGGCGGACTGGATCGACCACTACCGCAAGTTCTGGGAGGCGAGCTTCGACCGGCTCGACGCTTTCCTGAAGAGCACCGAACCCGATGATCCCAAGCCGACGAAAGGAAAGTCAGATGCCCGACGCAAGGCTCGATAACAACACGCTGCACCTCAGCCGGATCTTCGACGCGCCGCGTGAGCGCGTGTTCGACGCCTGGGTGAACCGCGACCAATTCGTGCGGTGGATGTGCCCCCCGGGCGTGGAGATCACGCTGTGCGAGGTCGATGCAAGGCGCGGCGGCGCCTGGCGAATCGATGGACGCAACGAGCGCGGCGTCTTTGCTTCGTCGGGCGTCTATCTCGAGGTCGCGCGGCCCGAGCGGCTTGTGTTCACCTGGGCCCATCACGCCGATGGCGACTACAACCGGGTACGCGGCCACGAGACGACGGTGATGGTCGAGCTGCGCGCCCTGGGCGACCGCACGGAGCTCATCCTGATTCATGGACCGTTTGTCGATGCCGAAGACTTCGCCTGCCACCAGGAGGGCTGGGCCGGCAGCTTCGACAAGCTTGTCGCCTTTCTCGGGAGGACCGCATGACCGCGCACCCCGTCGTCACCCACTAGGAGTGGCTTGCCGCCAGCCGCGACTTCCTTGCCAAGGAGAAGGAGTTCACCCGGCTGCGCGATGAGCTGTCACGCCAGCGCCGCGCGCTGCCCTGGGAACGGGTCGAGAAGGGCTATTCCTTCGAGGCTCCGGAAGGCCGCGTTGCCCTGGCCGACCTGTTCGGTGGCCATGGCCAGCTTCTGGTCTATCATCTCATGTTCGGCCCGGACTGGAGCGAGGCCTGCAAGAGCTGCTCCTTCTGGGCCGACAACTTCAACGGCATCGATGTGCATCTCGCGCATCGCGACACGGGGCTGGTCGCGGTCTCGCGCGCGCCGCTTGCGACGCTCGGAACGTATGCCAGGCGGATGGGCTGGAGCTTCCGTTGGGTGTCGTCCGGAGAAAGTGACTTCAACTTCGACTACGCCGTGAGTTCGCGGCCCGGTGAAGCCGAGATGGACTACAATTTCGGGACGATGAAGGTCGGCCCGGGAGAGATGCCCGGGTTCAGCGCCTTCCGCCGCGGTGACGACGGCGCCATCTATCACACCTATTCGACCTACGCGCGCGGCGTTGACATGCTGAACGGCGCTTACCACTTGCTGGATCTGACCTCGAAGGGCCGGGACGAGTCGGAGCTTCCCTTCACGATGGATTGGGTGAAGCGCCGCGATCAGTATTGAGAAAGGGAAGGCACCCATGAAGGCCGTGTGGCAGGGCAAGGTGATCGCCGAGAGCGACCGCACGCTGGAAGTCGATGGCTACCACTACTTCCCGCGTGAAGCGGTGCGCATGGACTTGCTGAAGCAGACGCCCAGGACGGGCAGCGATCTGCAATGTCCGCACGGCGTTCAGTTCTATGACGTCGTGGAGGGTGAGGCGGTCAGCGCGCGCGCCGCCTGGTCCTATGAAGCGCCGCAGGTGCGCATGCAGCCGGTCGATCATTGGATCGGCTTCTGGAACGACGTCAGGGTTTGCTGACACTCCAAAAGAAAACGGCCGGCGTATGCCGGCCGTTTGAACGTCGGTGAGGAGAGATCAGCGCGCCGGCGAGATCGCCGTGATCGTCAGCGGCGTCGTCATGCCGATCACGACGTCACCGACCTTGATCTTCTTCAGCATGTCCTGCTTGGCGATCGAGTTGGCGGCATAGGTGCGGACCGCGCCGCCGCGGCCATCGATGACCGAGACCGTATTCTTGGTGAGGTCGACCCCGACCACCGTGAGGGTGAAGCGGCCGGCCTCGACGTCGGTCTGGTTCGCGGTCTGGCTCATCTGATCCTTGCGGGCGAGCTGGGCGCCGGGGCCCTTCTGGCGCAGGTTCAGCATGGTGATCACCTCGGAATAGGTGATGTTGGCCATCGTGCCATCGTCGATCGCATCCAGGTTCTTGACGCTGTCGGCCGCGGGCAGGATCACGAGCTGGCCGTTCGGCAGGGTGAAGGCCACGGTGCGGCTCTCGGTGTCGACCGACTCGATCTTGACCCGCTGGGTGACCACGTCGTTGAAGGCCACGCCTTCGCGCGGCACGGGCCTCACCTGGGCCGATGCCTGCCGCTCGGGCAGGCTCGCGCCGATCGCCAGAACGGCTGCGAACAGGGAAGCGCCTGCGGTCATCTTCATCGAACGGATCGTCATTGCCGTTTACCTCGCAAAACCCTAACGCGCCGGACAATAGCGATCCGAACCGGCGAAGCAACCTCCAAGGGCGTGAGCCTGTCAGGCAAAATGGCCCAATATGGCCCTCGCGACCGCGTCGGGCTGGTCGAGATAGGCCAGATGGCCGGCATTCTCCACCGTTTCGACCCGGGCCGGGCCTTTGATTCCCTTGTTGATCCCCTGGACGAATTTGCCGGCATAGCCGGGCGGCAGGATGGCGTCGCGGTCGCCCCACAGGATCAGGGTCGGCGCCGAGATCAGCCCCAGCCGCTTCTCGAGGCGCGTGTTCCCCAACGGCCAGAAGGCCCGTGCGGCGGCTTCGGACGCCCTTGTCATCTCGATCGGCCATTCCACCGAATTGGCGCCCTCGGGTGGGGCGACCAGTTCGTTCCAGTTGGCGGCATCGGCGCACATCAGACCGGGCAGCACGTCCTTGCGCTGCGCCCAGGGGTCCGCCGCCGGCTCCTGGTCGTCGAACAGGCCGAAGGGGGCGATCAGCACGAGCCGGCCGACATGGCGGGGGAAGATCGCCGCCATTTCGGCGGCGAAGGCCCCGCCGACCGAGGCGCCGACCAGGTCGGCCCCGGCGAGGCCTGTTCCGTCGACGATCTGCCGCACGGCCAGGACCCAGTCGAGATGGGTGTCGAGCTCGGTGTGCCCCGTCGCACCGGGATAGCCGGGCAGGGACGGGGCGATCACCGTCCGGCTCTCGGCGAGCCTGTCGAGGAAGGGCAGCCAGCGCGGCAGGCCGCCGAGGCCCGCCAGGAAGCCCAGCCGGGGGCCACTCCCCTTGGTCCAGACGCGGCAGGAATGGCCGTTGACGTCGATCGTCGTGGTCACGGGTTCGGACAAGGCTCTACTCCGCCGCGACGGTCTGCGGGCGGAAAGCGGGAACCGCTGCGCGCTGGCCCTTGGCCATCGGCTTGGGCCACCACTTGTCCTCCCACTCGCCGAACAGGTCCTTGACCTTCGGCATCACCTTTTCGGCAAACAGGCGCGTGTTGTACTTGGTCGTGTCCTTGCTCATGTTGCCGTACTGCAGCAGCAGCATGAGATGGCCGACGTTGAGGCTGGTGGCCACGTGCCGGATCTGCTCCACCACCTCGTCGGGCGAGCCGACGATGACGTAGCCGCCGTCCACGATGTCCTTCATGTTGGTGGCCTTCAGGCTGAGCTTGCTGGAATAGCTCGCGGTGTTGGCCGCCTTGCTCACCATGCTCTGGATGCCGGCGCGCTGGGTGGCCTCGGTCGTGTAGCCGGGCGGCGTCGCGAAGCGGGCATCGACATGCAGGCAACGGCCATAGAAGTACTCGGCGGGCTCGGTGTAGAGGTCGAGCGCCTGCTGGCGGCTTTCGGCCACCCCGACGAACTGCAGGAAGCCCGCGCGGTAGGGATTGCGGTCCTTGCCGAGCTTCTCCATCTCGTTCCAGAAGCCCTGCATCGTCGTGAGGCCGGCCTTGTAGCCGTAGTACGAGAGATAGCAGTAGACGTAGTCCATCTCGGCGCACCAGCGCCACGTTTCGACCGAGCCGCCGCCGGGAATCCAGATCGGCGGGTGCGGGTCGTTCTGGATCGGGCGCGGCCAGATGTTGACGTAACGCTGCTGGTTGTAGCGGCCGTTGAAGGCGAACGTGTCCTTCTCGGTCCAGGCCCGCTTCACCAGGTCATGCGCCTCTAGATAGCGCTCGCGCAGCAGGCTCGGGTTCTGGCCGTAGGCGTAGCAGGTGTCCAT
>CAIYWM010000510.1 GCA_903929895.1 uncultured Alphaproteobacteria bacterium | reverse complement strand
GGCTTCAGTGCCTTGTCCGGCCCGAACAGGCTGGCGGCCGGCACGCAGGAGGAGCCGGCGATGCGGCCAGGACGGCCATAGACCACGCCGCCCGCGCCATTGTGCTGGTCGTGGCTGAGTGCGTTCAGGGTCAGCGTCGATGGATCGCCGATCGCACTCCTGATCCTGTCCTTGTCGACGAAGATCTCGGGACGACCACGCAGCGACAGCGTGGCGGGTGGATGCGTTGCAGGGTCGGTCGGGAGCGGACGTCCTTCCGCCTTCCATTTGTCGAGGCCGCCGTCGAGGATCGCCACTTCGTCGAAGCCGACGGCGCGCAGCATCCACCAGATGCGGCTCGCCCAGACCGGCGAGGCATGGCTGTAGAGCACCACGAAGGTGCCATGGCCCACGCCCTTGGCGGCGAAGGCCCGGGTGAGCTCTTCCAGCGACGGCAGGGTGAAGCGGAGTTTCGATGTCTTGTCGGAGAGATCGGCCTGGAGGTCGAGATAGGCCGCGCCCGGAATGTGACCCTTGTCGTAGTTGGCGCGACCGCTCTCGGCGATGTAGCGCCCGTCGGGGCCGGGCTTGAGATAGGTGGTGCAGTCGAACACGCGCAGGGCAGGGGCGCCGAGCTGGCGTGCGAGGTCGTCTGTCGAGATCAGGTTGGCCGAATGGGCCATGTCGCTCTCCCTGTTTGGGGAGAGCGGAGTCTAGCGCGGTTCGGTCGCGCCGTGCCTCAAGTTAAATCGTCTTGGACGGCAGCGGCGGAACGCTGACCGGGCCGGACGAGGGCGCGGCGGCAGTCGGCGCCGGCGCAGAAGCCGGCGGGAGCTGGCCCACTTCAGGCGACGTCGGCGCGGCCGGGGTGGTGGTCTTCTTCGTCTTCTTCGACGGGGCCTTCGCGACCTGGACCTTCTTCAGGCAGGCGCTGCGCTGCGAGCTGCTCTTGATCTTGTTGCAGGAGGCGGTCGTCGGCGCCTTCGGCTTGGCTGTGGGGGCCGGGGTCGGCATTGTCTCGTCCTGCGCGAAGGACGGGGCTGCAAAAGCGACCGCAGCCAGGGCGGCCATGCTGGCGATCAAAAGACGCATGAGATTCTCCCGGGCCGCTTTCGGTGAGGGGACGGGTGCGGCCTCGCTGTATCTCTAAAATGCTATGTGATTTGTGGTATTTATGTCAAATTCTTAATAGGTTAGAGCAACTGCAATCGGACGCGCCGTGCAGGCCATTTTCAACGTCGCCCTGCCGATCTTCGGCGTTATCCTGGCGGGCTTCCTGGCCGGCCGCTGGCGTATCCTGGGGCCGGAAGCGACCACCGCGCTCAACGCCTTCGTGAGCTACTTCGCCCTGCCGGTGCTGTTCTTCGGCACCCTGGCGCGTACACCGGTGGCCGCCGTGCTCGATCCCAGCCTGATGGCGGGCTTCGGAATTGCCGTGGTCGCCACCTTCGTCGTCGGCATGGTCACCACACGTCTCGTTTCGCGGGGCGGACTCGCCGCGATGAGCCTGCAGGGGATCGCCTCGTCCTGGGGCAACGTCGGCTACATGGGCGTGCCGCTCTGCCTGGCGGCCTTCGGCGAGCAGGGCCTGCCGCCCGCCATGCTCACGGTGATCGTGACGGCCGTCGTCTCCATGGTGTTCGGTGTCATGCTGATCGAGCTCGAAGTCGCGGCAGGGCACGGTCCGGTAAAGACCTTCCTGCGGGCCGCCTTCAACGTGGCGCGCAATCCGCTGCCGGTCTCGATCGCGCTGGGCATCGTGGCCTCCTGGGTCGGCCTGCCCATTCCGGTGCCGGTCGAGAAGTGGCTCGATCTCATGGGCGCCGCGGCCGCGCCCTGCGCGCTGTTCGCCATC
>CAIYWM010000509.1 GCA_903929895.1 uncultured Alphaproteobacteria bacterium | reverse complement strand
TCTCAAATGGGGAGGTGCCCCGAAGGGGCGGAGGGGTCATCTCTCTCTTTAGCGCAATGTCGGATCCAGCCGGTCGCGCAGCCAGTCGCCCAGCAGGCTGATCGACAGGGTCGTGAGCACGATCGTCGCGGCGGGTGCCAGCATGATCCACGGCGCGTGGCTGATGTATTCGCGGCCGTAGCCCACCATGTTGCCGAGCGATGCGAGTGGCGGCTGGACGCCGAGACCCAGGAACGACAGGCCGCTCTCCAGCAGGATGATCTCGGGAAAGGTGAGCGTCATCGACACGATGAGGGTCGAGGCGATGTTGGGCAGGATGTGCAGGCCGTAGATTCGGCCGGGCCCGGCGCCGAGCTGACGGATGGCGGCGGCATAGCCCTGCTCGTTGGCCGCGAGCGTAAGGCCGCGGGTGATGCGGGCGTAGCGTTCCCAGGAATGGAAGCCCATCAGTGCGATGAACAGCGGTAGGCTGTTGCCGAGGAAAGCCAGCACCGCGAGCGCGATGATCATGAAGGGCATGCTGGCCTGGAAGTCGATGGCCATCAGCACGACCTGCTCGATCCCCTTGCGGAAGTGCGCGGCGAGAATGCCCAGCGCCGTACCGAGCGTCGCCGCGATGATCGTGCCGAAGAGGGCGATCAGCAGGCTCATGCGGATCGACATGATGAGCCGCGAGAGCACGTCGCGGCCGAGCTCGTCGGTGCCCAGCAGATGGGCCCACGTGCCGCCCATCAGGACCGGCGGCGCGAGGCGTGCCTTGAGATCGAGCGCGGTGATGGAATAGGGCACGAGGAAATCCGCGCCCAGCGCCGTCACGACCATCAGCGCGAGCCAGGCGAGCGCCAGGGTGACCCCGAGCGGCAGGGCGGGGAGTCGGCGACGAATGGCGGGAGCGGGGGCGCGTTCGGCGATGGCCATGCGGCTCGTCCTAGTGCGCCGCGGCCGTGCCGCGCACGCGCGGGTCGAGCCAGCCATAGGCGAGGTCGACGGTGAGGTTGGCCATCACCATCCAGGCCGCGATCACCATCAGGATGGCCTGCACGACCGCGAGGTCGCGGTTGGCCACGGCCGACACCAGCAAGCGGCCGACGCCCGGCCAGGAAAACACGCTTTCGACGACGACGGCACCGGCCACCAGGCTGCCCACCATGAAGCCGATGATGGTGACGGTCGGAATGGCGGCGTTGGGCAGCGCGTGGCGGGTCACGACGGCATGCCAGGTCACGCCCTTGGCCGAGGCGGCGCGGATATAGGGTTGGCCCAGCACTTCGAGCATGGCCGAGCGCGTGAAGCGCGCCATGATCGCCGCCCCGCCTGTGCCCAGGGTGATGATCGGCAGGATGGCCGAGGCGAGCCCGCTGTTGCCGCTGGCCGGCAGCCAGCCGAGCTGGACCGCGAACACCAGCACCAGCAGCAGGGCCAGCACGAAACTCGGCATGGTGAAGCCCGCGACCGAGGCCGCCATGGTCAGCCGGTCGGCCATCGAATTGCGGTGCAGCGCCGCATAGATGCCGGCGGGAATGCCGAGGCCGATCTTGAGCGCCAGTGCCGGCATCGTGATGGCGAGGGTCGCCGGCACACGTTCCATCACGAGGTCGATGGCGGGCCGCCCGTCGCGCATCGACTTGCCGAAGTCGCCGGTGATGGCATGGCCGATATAGGACAGATACTGGTCCCAGATCGGCTGGTTCAGCCCCCAGGATTCGCGGAAGGCCGCGATCGCCTCGGGAGGTGCATCGACCGACATGATGAGCAGCGCCGGATCGCCCGACAGCCGCAGCACCACGAAGGCGAAGGTCATCACGAACAGGATGGTGAGGCCCGCGCGCAGCAGGCGCGAGGTGGCGAACATCAACATCAGGCGGCGACCTGCAGGGCGGGCTCGTGGACACGGTGACAGGCGACCAAGCGGCCGCCCGGCAGGGGCTGCAAGGTCGGCGCTTCGGCACGGCACTGCGCGGTCGCGAAGGGACAGCGCGTATGGAAGGCACAGCCGGAAGGCACGTTCACGGGATTGGGCGGATCGCCCTGCAGCAGCAGGCGCTCGCGTTTCGCCCCGCCGCCGAAATTCACGGTGGGGATCGCCGCCACCAGGGCGCGCGTGTAGGGATGCGCGGGTGCGGCGAACAGGCTCTCGGCCTCGCCCTGCTCGACGATGCGGCCGAGATACATGACGGCCACGTCGTGACTCACCTGGCGCACGACCTTGAGGTCGTGGCTGATGAACAGATAGGCGATGCCCATCCGCTCCTGCAGGTCGAGCAGAAGGTTCACGACCTGCGCCTGGATGGAGACGTCGAGCGCGGAGATCGGCTCATCGCAGACCAGCAGGTCCGGCTCCGTCATCAGGGCACGCGCCAGCACCACACGCTGACGCTGGCCGCCCGACAGTTCGTGCGGATAACGCTCGTACTGGTGCCGCTGCAGGCCGACCGATTCCATTGCCGCCAGCGCGCGGTCGCGGCGCTCCGCGGCCGGGGCCTGCTCGTGGATGATCAGCGGTTCCTCGATCTGGGTGCCGATCGGCAGGCGGCGGTCGAGCGCGCCCAGCGGATCCTGGTAGACCATCTGGATGTGCCGGCGCAGACCACGCCAAGCCGGCGTATTCAAGGGCGGCAGGGTCGTGCCGCGATAGCGCACGGTCCCGTCGGTGGGCGGCACCAGTCCCAGCACGAGCTTGCCGGTCGTCGACTTGCCACATCCCGACTCGCCCACGAGACCGAGCGTGCGTCCGCGCTCGATCGTCAAGGACACGCCGTCGACCGCGCGCAACACGGCCTTGGGCGCGAAGAGACCCTGGCCCGTGCGGACCTGATAATGGCGCCGAAGGTCGTTGGCCTGCAGCAGCGCGCTCATTCGGCGGCCTGCGGCTGGCTCCAGGCGGAGACGCCGGCCTCGATCTGGC
>CAIYWM010000508.1 GCA_903929895.1 uncultured Alphaproteobacteria bacterium | reverse complement strand
TCCACCTCGGAGACTTCATCGAGGACAAGAACGCCGTGATCCCGCTCGAGGCGGCGATCCAGGGAAATCTGCGCGAAAGCACGACGCGGGTGCTGGCGACCCTGACGCCGCGCGAGGAGCGCGTGCTGCGCATGCGCTTCGGTATCGGCATGAACACCGACCACACGCTGGAGGAAGTCGGCCAGCAGTTCTCGGTAACCCGCGAGCGTATCCGCCAGATCGAGGCCAAGGCGCTGCGCAAGCTGAAGCACCCGAGCCGCTCGCGCATGCTGCGCAGCTTCCTCGACGAGGGCTGAGAAAGAGCGAGATCGGAGATCGAAAGCCGGGGCCCGTCCCCGGCTTTTTCATGTCACTCGCGATCGGCGATGCGCACCAGGGACGGCAGCAGCCCGCTCACGGTCGCGTGGAGCTGGCGGATCTCCTCCATGACGGCCGAAAGGTTTTCCCGGACGGCGGCGCAGTGGCGCGAAGCCTCGTTGCGCGCATCGTCCAGGCCGGGATCGATCGCATAGGGGTGCCCGAGGGCACGCCCGCACTCCGCCAGCACGTCGAGCAGCGCGGATGGCGCATCCGCCTTGTGGACCGGATGCATGAAATCCCGGGCGGCGTGTTCGATCCGCTCCAACGCCGTGACAAGACCATCGACTTCCATGGGAGTCTCCTCGGCCGACAACGGGGACGCTGTGCTCTGCGCCGATGCTGTCACCGCGCTCCCCGGCGCACAAGCCCGCGACACGCTCCGATCAGCCGAACCGCAGCAGCGGCACCGCCGCGGCCGCCAGCAGGACGGCCGCGATGCGCATGCGCGTGAAGGGTTCCTTGAGCCAGAAGATGGCGATGAGAACCGCGAAAATGGCGCTCGTGTCCCGGAGTGCGGCCGCCGGGGCGATCGGCGCATGGCTCCAGACCCAGAGGATGAGCAGATACGATCCCATCGCCGCAATGGCGACCGGCAGGGCGAGCATCCAGTGGGCCGACACCTGCGCCCAGGGCGAGCCGCCGCGGCGCTGCCGCCAGGCCATGGCTGCCGCATTGGTGATCGACACGACAAAGCCATAGGCCCAGGGAGATCCCGAGAGCCGCACGCCCTGCGCGTCGCACATGATGTAGGCTGCGGTGCCGACACCGGCCGCCAGGATCCACACCAGCGCGGCCCTCGTGATCCCCTGCCCTCGCGCGGCATCCCAGGCGAGGACGACCAGCGCGACCGAGATGACCAGGATTCCGAGAAAGCCCGCCGTTCCAAGGTGCTCACCGGTCATGACGGCCGCGAGCGGCACCACCATCAGCACCGCCAGCGACCGGACGACGGGATAGACGAGGCCGAACCCGCCTAGCTCATAGGCGCGCAGAAGCGCCGATACGGTGAGGACGTTCATCAAGGTCGACGCCACGATCCAGCCGCATGACGCGAGGCTCGGGAGGCCGGACCAGAAAAGCGCCGGGACGACCAGCACCGCACCCAGCACCATCTGGGCCGTCATCACCTGGGCGGGATTGCGGCTGGCCTTCACCGCAGCGTTCCATCCTGCATGCAGGATCGCGCTCAGCAGGGCCAGGGAGACGTCGGCGAGATCCATTGGTTCAGGCCGGCCGCGGTCCGACGATGACCACGCAGTAGCGCGCCGGCCTTTGCGTGGGATTGTGGTAGGTGATCGGCCGGTCGAGCAT